>JBILFN010000007.1:0-27764 GCA_044351575.1 Chitinophagaceae bacterium | reverse complement strand
GCTGATCGGTGGCACCAAAGTACCTAAATCACATTTTCGCATCGAAGCCTACGGTACGGTCGATGAGCTCAACTCGTACGTAGGCCTTTGCCGCGATCTGCTTACCGACCCCGCTTCGTTGCAAGTGCTGGCCGAGATCCAGGACCGACTCTTTACCATCGGATCTTCACTGGCCTGCGATGCCGAAAAAGAACCCGGCATGGCCCTGCCCGACCTGATAGAGGAAGATATTCGTCTGCTCGAAAAAGAGATCGATCGCATGACAGATCAGCTGCCCGAAATGAAACATTTTATTTTGCCCGGCGGTGCCGCGGCCGTCTCGCATTTACATGTACTTCGCTGTATTTGCAGAAGGGCCGAGCGTTGTTGCGTAAGAATGCAATACGAGGGGATATCGGTCAATGAAAGAGTGGTAAAGTATCTTAACCGCCTTAGTGATTATATTTTTGTGCTGGCCCGCTACACCGCGCAGCAACTAGGGGTAAAGGACAATTGCTGGAGACCCCGTCTTAGCTAATTTAAGAGAGCATTCCATCGCGCATGGTCCAAACCCGATCACATTGTTGGGCCAATTCTTCGTTGTGCGTTACCAGTAAAAAAGTTTGTCCTGTCTCGTCACGCAATCTAAGGAACAGTTGATGCAACTCTCTGGCATTGATGGAATCCAGATTACCGCTGGGCTCGTCGGCCAATACGATGGACGGCTGGTTGATAAGGGCGCGGGCCACAGCCACCCGTTGTTGTTCGCCCCCCGAAAGTTGAGAAGGCTTATGATCGAGTCGGTGCGAAAGCCCCAGTTTATCGAGCAGCCGGGTAGCCTCTTGGCGCACTTCTGCCTTGGAGCGACCGGACAGCCAGCCCGGAATGGAAACATTTTCGAGGGCGCTGAACTCGGGCAACAAATGATGGAACTGAAACACAAAGCCAATATGACGATTTCTGAAAGCCGCCAATTTTTTAGGGCGCAGCTGCAACACATCGGTGCCATCGATCGACACCTGACCCTGATCAGGGCGATCGAGGGTGCCAAGCACATGAAGCAAGGTGCTTTTTCCGCAACCGGAAGGGCCTACGATGGCCGCCACCTGGCCCTTTTGCACATCAATACTGAGTCCCCTCAAGATATCAAGGGTTCCGTAACGTTTGTAGATGGCTGTTCCGCTTAACAATGTTTTACGTAATAAGAGCCGAAACTATAAAAAAAATCAAGCCCCGGGCCAGAAAGAACTAAGGTTATTTGGAAAATTCGTCAATCCCTTTACATTTGCGCAAAAATAGACCTCAATTACCTACTAAACGTATCCGTATGTTCTGGACCTTAGAACTGGCCTCTTACCTCGAAGACGCACCATGGCCCGCTACCAAAGACGAACTTATCGATTACTCCATTCGCTCGGGAGCTCCCATCGAAGTAGTAGAGAATTTGCAGGAACTCGAAGACGAGGGAGATGTCTATGAGACCATCGAAGACATTTGGCCCGATTATCCTACCCAAGACGATTTCTTGTTCAACGAAGACGAATACTGATCAATCAGTGGTCAGGGCGTTCCCATCTTGTCTATTACCTGCTGCGTAACACCCGTAAAGCTGAATCCTCCGTCGTGAAAGAGATTCTGCATGGTCACGTAGCGGGTCATATCACTAAACAGCGTTACACAATAATTGGCGCAATCGGCAGACCCTGCATTACCCAGTGGGCTCATGGCCTCGGCATAATTTAAAAATCCGTCAAAACCCTTTACCCCGCTGCCTGCGGTGGTAGGCGTGGGAGATTGCGAAATAGTATTGACTCGTACTTTTCTTTTGACCCCGTAATGATACCCAAAGCTGCGCGTAACACTCTCTAACAAGGCTTTGGCATCGGCCATCTCGTTGTAATCGGGAAACACGCGCTGTGCCGCGATATAGCTGAGGGCAACCACACTACCCCATTCACTAATAGCATCGAGGTCCCAGGCAGTGCGCAACACGCGGTGCAAGCTCATGGCCGATATATCGAGGGTCTTTCCGTTCCATTCGTAATTCATTTCGGTGTAATGCTTGCCTTTGCGAACATTCAAGCTCATGCCTATGGAGTGGAGTACAAAATCGATCTTGCCACCCACATGCTCCATCGATTTTTCGAATAGATTCTTTAGATCGTCCATGTTGGTCACATCGGCACCAATGACCGGCGCATTACCGCAAAGAGCCGATAATTTGTTGATCTCTCCCATACGTAATGCCACGGGCGCGTTGGTCAGCACCAGTTGAGCTCCTTCTTCGTAACAACGAAGGGCCGTTTTCCAGGCAATGGAACGCTCGTCGAGCGCACCGAAGATGATCCCCTTTTTTCCTTTGAGCAATGGATGTGCCATAATGGTTGATTTTCGCGGGTAAAAATAAGCACTTATTTTTTACGGCTGGACACTAACGATTGTTATTGACTTTTGGGGTTATATTTACAACTAAGCCTTTTAACCCATTTTGAGGATGCCGCTAAAGACTGTCATTACCGGAACGGGGTGTTTTATTCCTCCTGTTATAATAGCCAACGACGATTTTGTGCAACAGGCTTTCTTTGCCGAGGAGGGCACCCCCATTGAGGCGCCCGGGCAAGAGATCGTGCAGAAGTTTCAAGACATTACCGGTATAGAAGAAAGAAGATATGCCGGCGAACAAATGACCTCTTCGGATATGGCCATCGAGGCGGCCAAAAGAGCCATTGCCGACAGCGGGGTCGATCCGGAAACACTCGATCAGCTTATTGTGGCGCATAATTTTGGCAACGTAATAAGCAACACCGTGCAAAGTGATGCAGTGCCCTCGCTGGCGAGCCGCGTAAAACATGCGCTTGCGATCCTTAATCCCAACTGCGTCGCCTACGACATCTTGTTCGGCTGCCCGGGTTGGCTGCAAGGCGTCATACAATCCGATGCCTTCATCAAAGCAGGCGTGGCCACCAAAACACTGGTGATCGGAACCGAAACGCTCAGCCGCGTAATTGATACGTACGACCGAGACAGCATGATCTTTTCTGACGGCGCCGGTGCGGCCGTTCTCGAAGGCCGGCCCGGCGATGCGACTGCTCCGGGCATAATGGCCTGCAGCGTGCAAAGTCACTGCACCGAAGAAGCCTATTATATTTCGTTTGGAAAAAGCAATCGACCCGAGGCCGATCCCAAAGTGCGGTACATAAAAATGAAGGGGCGCAAAGTGTACGAGTACGCCATGCAACAGGTGCCGGCCGCCATGAAAGATTGTCTCGACAAAGCGGGTGTACCCATCGAAGCGGTCAAAAAAGTATTTCTGCACCAGGCCAACGAAAAAATGGATGAGGGCATCATCAAACGTCTTTACAAATTGTACGGAAAAAAAGAAGTTCCCGAGCATGTAATGCCCATGAACATCCACAAGTTGGGCAATAGCTCGGTGGCGACCATTCCCACCCTTTTCGATATGGTAAAAAAGGGATACTGGGATGTACACGACCTCAAAGCCGGAGACATTGTGCTGTTCGCATCGGTGGGAGCAGGCATGAACATCAACGCAGTTTGTTACCGAATGTAGTCATTCGGCTAGCTCCTTTCCTTTATCTTCGCAAACAGTAAATTAGCAGAGAGAACATGACCCTTTCTTACCAATGGTTATTGGATTATTTACCCGCTCCTGTTCCGATAGAACAGCTTAGCGAGATACTCACTTCGATCGGACTCGAGGTAGAGCGGGTGGCCGCTTACGAAGAAGTAAAGGGAGGATTGAAAGGTTTACTGATCGGCGAGGTCGTATCGACCGAAAAACATCCCAATGCCGATAAACTCACGCTCACGAAAGTCAATATCGGCTCAGAGAATTTGTTGTCGATCGTGTGCGGCGCACCCAATGTGGCGGCCGGACAAAAAGTAGTGGTAGCCCCCGCGGGCGCCATCATCTACCCGACCAATGCCGCTCCAATGACCATGAAAAACGCCCGTATCAGAGGCGAAGAGAGCCAGGGAATGATTTGCGCAGAAGACGAGATCGGACTAGGCGATTCGCATGCAGGCATTATGGTCTTGCCCCCTGCTGCGACCATTGGCATGAGCGCGGCCGATTTTTTTAAGCCTTACGAAGATATCATCATCGAGATCGGACTTACCCCCAACCGCATGGATGCGATGAGTCACTGGGGCGTGGCCCGCGACGTGTGCGCATACATCAATCATCACCAACAAAAAACTTGGCAGCCCCGCTGGCCTGCTACCACTTCTTTCGCCACATCGCTTCCCGCTAGTCCCATACAGGTCGTAATTGAAAATACCAAGGCCTGCCCTCGCTATAGCGGACTTTGCATCGACAACATACAAACAGGCCCTTCGCCACGCTGGATGCAGCAACGTCTCAAGGCCATTGGGGTAAAACCCATCAATAACATCGTTGACATTACCAACTACGTTCTGCACGAGACCGGACAACCGTTGCACGCGTTCGATCGTACCGCCATTGCGGGTGAGCAGATCGTAGTGCGCAACGTTGCCGATCAAACAGCTTTTGTGACCCTCGACGGAGTTACTCGAAAATTAAGTGCTGACGATCTGATGATCTGCAACAGCCGCGCGCCGATGTGCATGGCCGGTGTTTATGGTGGTCTGGAAAGCGGTATTGGCAGTGCCACCACCCGCCTCTTTTTGGAGAGCGCTTTCTTCGATCCAATTACCATTCGCAAAACATCGTTCGGTCACCAGCTGCGCACCGACGCGGCCACCCGCTTTGAAAAAGGCACCGACGTAAGTGCCACACTGCCTGTCTTACAACGGGCTGCCTACCTGATCAGCGAGATCGCAGGTGGCACCATCACTTCGGCGCCGGTAGATTGCTATCCTGCCCCGCTCGCACCCACGATCGTTTCGTTGCGTTGGTCTTATTTAAAAAAGATCAGCGGTAAAGACTATAGCCCTGCTGCGGCCACCGGCATTTTACAAAGCTTAGCATTTAGTACCGAAGCGGCCGATGCCGATGGAATTACCGTAAAGGTTCCTCCTCATAAACCTGACATTACCCTACCGGCCGATCTGGTAGAAGAGATCTTACGGATCGACGGGCTGGACAATATTTCAATCCCATCCACCATCACCATCTCTCCTGCCGTGGAGCAACCCGCCTATTTGCATAAAGAGACCTTGCGAGAGAAGATCGCAGACCGGCTGGCCGGGATGGGTTATCACGAGATAATGACCAATTCGATCACCAACAGCGCCTACTTTCCCGAGCAGGCCGATTCGCTGGTCACGATGATCAATAGCCTCAGTGCCGAACTGAATGCCCTGCGGGCCACGTTGCTACCCACGGCACTCGAAGTAGTAAGCCGAAATCTCAATCACCGCAATCTCGATCTTCGACTTTTTGAATTCGGTACCGTCTATGCCAAAGAAAAATCAGGACACTACCAAGAGGAGCCTCGGCTCTGTTTGGTACTGAGTGGACAAAAACAGACTACCCACTGGCAAGAACGCAGTGCGGCCGTAGACCTCTACACCCTAAAAGGGGCCGTAGCGTTTGTCTTTGCAGCCCTGGGCCTACCGGTATCGGCCGTTGCGGGTAAGCATCCGCAACTGCAACAAACCCTTTGCTGGCAGTCGCAAGATTGCGAGCTGGGTGTGGGTGGATTGATAGACCCCAACACGGCCCGTTCGTTTGGCATCAAACAACCGGTCTATTATGCCGAGCTAAATTGGAAAACAATCACGGCGCTGGCTGCGGCAAGACCTATCAAGGTACAGGAGCTGCCCCGGTTTCCGTCGGTAGAAAGAGACCTGGCCCTGGTGGTCGCCTCCTCGCTCCCCTGGCAATCCATTCAGGGATGTCTGCAAAAGATCCGGATCAAAACGCTGCGGGATATCAAAGTCTTTGATATATTCGAGAGCGATAAACTCGGTGCCGAAAAAAAATCGATCGCCATCAACCTTACCTTCTCTGACCCTGAGAAAACACTCACAGATAAAGAGATCGAAGGCTGGATGAACAACATCATCAAGACCCTCGAAAAAGAACTCGAAGCCACGGTTAGAAAATGAGTAACGCAGAAGACCTTCAACGAATAAGGGAAAAACTAAAGCAGCTGATCGCTGAGCACCATGCCCTGCAAAACGAAAAAAGGCGGCTGGTCGGCGAAATAGAGAAGATCAAATTGACCTTGACCGAGCAGCGGTCACAAAACCAGGGGCTGGCCGATCAACTTTCGGCCGCCAAATTAAAAACCACCGGTCTGAGTCAAGAGGACAAGAATGCCATCGAGAAAAAGATCAATCATTACATAAAAGAAATTGACCGCTGTATTAGCCAGCTGGGCAATTAACGCACATGAACGAAGAACTTATTCCCATAGCAGCCCAGGTGGGCGATCGTACCTACCGGATTAAGGTAGAACCCAAGAACGAGGCACTGGTGCTACGAACGCTACAACAGATCAACCAAAAGCTGCTGGAGTTCAAGACCAATTTTGCCGGCAAGGATATGCAAGATTATCTGGCCATGACCATACTTTGGTACGCCACCCAGCCCGCTGCTCCCACCGATACAAACTCCGCTGTGCCCGCCCCCGCCGTGGTGGCCCAAAACGACGAGATCGCCCAAGAACTGCAGCTACTCGAACAGCTTCTCGATGCTGAAATAAATAAGCGCTAAGGGCACCGACGCATCTTTTTTCGTACCTTTACCACACTATTGTTACCAGACCCACGCTATAACAGAGGGTCTTTAAAACAAGTATTGTGAACCCCCTAAACCTAAACATCGATGGACCCCAATATACTGTACGCCCTTATAGGCGTAATCGCCGGAGCAATTGGCCTCCTGGCAGGCCGTGTTATTTTCGGCAAAGCCAGTGACAAGAAAGTACAAGAAGCAGAAATTCAGGCACAGACCATCCTCAAAGAAGCTGAACTAAGGGCCGAGACCATTCGTAAAGAAAAAGAGCTCGAGGCCAAAGAAAAGTTCGTGCAACTCAAGGCCGCTCACGAGAGGGAAACCCTCGAGCGGAACAAAAAGGCGAACGACGCCGAAAATCGTATTCGTCAAAAAGAGCAATCGGTCAATCAAAAAGAGAATAACCTCGACAAACAGATCAAAGAGAACGAGGCCATCAAAGAGAATCTCAACCGGCAGATCGAGCTGGTCAACATCAAACGAGCCGAATACGAAAAACACCAAGAAGAACATGTTCGTCGCTTAGAGAAGATCGCGAATCTCTCTGCAGAAGACGCCCGCAACCAATTGCTGGAGAGCCTCAAGAGCGAAGTGCAAACCCGTGCCCTGGCCTTGCAACAAGAGATCATCGAAGATGCCAAGCAAAAGGCCGGAAAAGAAGCCCGTAAGATCGTTATCCAGACCATTCAACGTACGGCCGCGGAGCAAGCCATCGAAAACTCAATTACCGTATTCAACCTCGAAAGCGACGAGATAAAAGGACAGATCATTGGTCGCGAAGGAAGAAACATTCGCGCCATTGAGGCCGCCACCGGCGTAGACCTGATCGTTGACGATACCCCCGAAGCCATACTGCTTTCTAGCTTTGACCCCTTACGCCGCGAGATCGCGCGCCTTAGTCTGCAACGACTGGTCAGCGATGGTCGTATTCATCCGGCCCGTATCGAAGAAGTGGTCGAAAAGACCCGCAAGCAGATCGAAGAGCAGGTAATGGAGATCGGAGAACGTACCGTAATAGAGCTGGGCATTCACGGCCTGCACAAAGAACTGGTGCGGATGGTCGGAAGAATGCGTTTCCGTTCTTCGTATGGACAAAACCTGTTGATGCACAGCCGCGAGACCGCTAATCTTTGTGCCACCATGGCGGCCGAACTGGGACTTAATCCAAAGTTGGCCAAAAGAGCGGGGCTGTTGCACGATATCGGTAAAGTACCCGACGAAGAAAGTGAACTCAGCCATGCCCTGCTGGGCGCCAAACTGGCCGAGAAATACGGAGAGAACCCGGCCGTGGTCAATGCCATTGCCGCTCACCACGACGAGGTAGAGATGCAATTCGTGATCTCGCCCATTATCCAAGCCTGCGATGCCATAAGCGGAGCAAGACCCGGCGCGCGCCGAGAGATCATGCAGCAATACCTGCAACGGATCAAAGACCTCGAGAACCTCGCCATGGCATACAACGGCGTCGAAAAGGCCTATGCCATCCAGGCGGGTCGTGAGCTGCGCGTTATTGTAGAGGCCGAAAAGGTAAGCGACCAAGATTCGGACCGTCTCTCTTTCGAGATCGCCCAAAAGATACAGACCGAAATGACCTTTCCCGGACAGATCAAGGTGACCGTGATCCGCGAAAAAAGAGCCGTAAACGTAGCCCGCTAGTCCCCCCTAGGGCTAACCTATATTATTGATTGACCTACAGCCCGTTGCACTAGCAACGGGCTTTTTTGATACGGGCAATTTTAAAAGCCCGACCGTTTGAACATTCCGAGAAAATTCCCTACCTTTGCCTCCCTTTAAATCATTGGATCATGAACGCCATTGCCTACGTACACGAACAACTGACCGCCAAAAAGCAGTTCCCTGCTTTTAAACCCGGCGACAACATTACCGTTAACTACAAGATCATCGAAGGAAACAAAGAGAGGATCCAGTCCTTTAAAGGAGATGTGATCAAAAAGCAGGGTTCGGGTCATACCGCCAGCTTTACCGTTAGAAAGATCTCTGACGGCGTAGGTGTAGAAAGAGTATTCCCTTTCTTCTCTCCCAACATCGATTCGATCGAACTCAACAAGACCGGAGACGTTCGTCGTGCCAAATTATTCTACCAGCGTAGCAGAAGCGGTAAGAGTGCTCGTATCCGCGAAAAGCGCATGGCCGTGGCCGAGACCACCGGAGCGTAATCCACCAACTATTTTATATTTCCCGCAGCCCCCTTTAACGGACTGCGGGATTTTTTTTGCCTGCGACATCCGTGCAGTTATTATCTTTACAAGACAATCGAACGCTATGACAAATCCTATTTTGCTGGGCATGCTGGGCACCAACGAGATCATCATCATTCTCGTTATTGTTTTACTGCTGTTCGGCGGTAAAAAGATCCCTGAGCTAATGAGAGGACTCGGTAAAGGAGTGCGCGAGTTTAACGATGCCAAAAGCAACGTAAAAAGAGAGATTGAAGAAAGCGCCAGCGATATCAACCGCTCTGTTAAAGAGTAAGCGGACCTGCCCGATCTTTTTTCGATGCGGCTGGCGGCTGTTACTCCTGTGGCTTCTCTTATTTGAATGGATCGGTGGTGCTACCACCGCATGGGCGCAATCAATACCTTCTTCTACCGAATCGATAGCTTCTTCTGCTACCCCTCGTGGCTTTGCACAGTTATTCGAAAGCACGCCAAGATCTGACAAGTCCGTTACACGGCTGCACCCCATGGCCATTAGCTACGTACAAAGCTATATGGACCGTTACGGAAACGGGTTGCGCAAGATGCGAGACTGGGGTCGTCCTTATTTCGACATGATGGACCAGGTGCTTGGCCAATATGGACTTCCCCCGCAATTAAAATACCTGGCTGTTATTGAATCGGGCCTGCGATCGACTGTTGTTTCGTGGGCGGGTGCCGTGGGTCCCTGGCAATTTATGCCCGCCACTGCCAGACGCTATGGCTTAACCGTTACGCGCTCGCTCGATGAGCGCACCGACTATATAAAAAGCACCCATGCCGCGGCCGGCTATCTGCGCGATCTTTATTCCGAATTTCAGGATTGGCTATTGGTAATCGCAGCTTACAACGGCGGCGAGGGGCGGGTTCGCCAGGCCATTCAACGAAGTGGCCATACCGATTTTTGGAAGCTGCAGTACCAGCTGCCCGCAGAGTCGATGAATCATGTAAAAAAATTCATTGCCACGCATTATGTATTCGAAGAGGACGGCAGCGAAACAACGCTGACCAGGCAAGAGAGAGAACAAAAACGTACAAAGACCGATGCCCCGCTCACCGACGAAGAAAAAGATCAAACCACTACACTGCTCATTTCGGGTCGCTACAAGCAAGAAGCCATATTAAAGTACACCGAAACGGACCGGCAAGTGTTTATACGTTATAATCCGGACTTTGATGAGCAACTCTCGTTGAAGGGAAGCTATCTGCTGCGACTACCGCGGGAATGCATGCACGTATTTGTCGAGAGAAAGGCCTTGATTGCGGCAGAGAGCCTGCAATTGTTATTGCGTGATGTTAGGCGCTAGCAAAACGGATCAACGTCGTTGCGGTCAGAAGTCTTCTTCTTCGTCATCGAATCCTTTCTCGTCGAAGAGATCTTTAAATTCGTCGTCCTCGAATTTAAAATCCTCTTCGTCCTCTTTTTTACCGCCCGTCTTTTTACCTTTTGATTTGGGAAGATCGAATTCGTCGAAGTCGGGATCCCACTCCTCTTCTTGCCCCTCTTCGTTCTTTTCCCAATCGTCGTTGAGTTCCTCGTCATCCGCCTCGTCGTCTGCGTCTTTTTTCTTGCTCTTGGGAGCTTCTTTCTTCTCGGCAGCGCGCGCGGATTCCTTTACGGACTTGGAGGTACTCTTGGAAGACTTTTCGGGTTTAGTAGCCATAGCTGAACCGGATTAGTAATGTAAATTTTCGGCGAAGTTTTTAAACCGCCAAATTTTAAAAACTTTTTTTTAAAGGGGAGGGTCCGATCATCAGGGCACTACGACCAATTGGTCGCGACCGGGTCCGTTAGAAATATAACGCACGCTTACACCCAGATACTCGTTGATGAAATTCACGTATTGCTTCATGGCATCGGGCAACGCAGCGTAGGTCTTGCATTGATCGGTAGCCGTATGCCATCCCGAGAATTCTTGCAACAACGCCGCAGGCTGGCTGCGTTCGAGTTGATATGGCATCTCGCGGGTTTCGATACCACCCACCGAATAAGAGGTGCACACCGACAGCGTCTCGAACGAGTCGAGCACATCGGCCTTGGTCATGACCAGCTGCGTAACCCCGTTGATCATACACGCATAACGCAGTGCCACCAGATCGATCCAGCCACATCTGCGCGGACGACCGGTAGTGGCCCCGAACTCGTTGCCGATCTTTCTGATCTCTTCGCCGGTCGCGTCATGCAGCTCGGTAGGAAAAGGACCTCCGCCCACCCGCGTACAATACGCTTTGGTAACCCCGATCACCTCGTTGATGGTGCGCGGAGCAACACCCAGACCTTTACAAACACCGGCCGAGATGGTATTGGAGGATGTTACAAATGGAAATGTGCCAAAGTCTATATCGAGCATGCTGCCTTGTGCCCCTTCGGCCAATACGCGCTTTCCTGCTTGCAGCTGCTGGTTAATAAAATATTCTCCGTTGACAATGTTGAGCGTACGCAAAAATTCGAGCGCCGTAAAGAATTCTTCTTCCCAGGCACTGATATCTTCCTGAAATCCGAAGCTGTCGAGTAAGCGTTGGTGCTTTAAGCGCAGCTTGATGTACTCGGTGGTAAAACTCTTATCGAGCAGATCGCCTACTCGCAATCCGTTTCGTCCTGTCTTGTCCATGTAAGCAGGGCCGATTCCTTTTAACGTAGAGCCGATCTTTTGATTTCCTTTCGACAACTCGGCCGCCTTATCGAGCGCCCGGTGCGTCGGTAAGATCAAATGTGTGCGATCGGCAATAAAGAGATTTTTTTTAAGATCGACCCCGAATGGCGTAACGGTGTCGCACTCTCTCTTTAAGGTAACAGGATCTAGCACAACGCCATTGCCGATCAGGTTGATGATGCCGGGATGAAAAATTCCGGAAGGGATCTGGTGCAGCACCAGCTTTTTATCTTGCACGTACAAGGTATGACCGGCGTTGGGCCCTCCTTGAAACCGGGCCACTACCTGATAATCCTTCGCAAAGTAATCGACGATCTTTCCTTTTCCTTCGTCTCCCCATTGGAGACCTAGAATAACATCCACCATAAAAATTGTAATAAGCCGGGCAAAAATAGGCCTATTTGATCAGCATTATCGTTCCTTTTTTCGTGATCACGCGGTCGTCTTTGGTCAGTCCCTCTATCATCCACACATAGATGCCCTCGGGCTGCAATTGCCCCCCAATGGTACCATCCCATCCGTCGTTGAGTCGACGGGTCTGAAAGACCAACTGACCCCAACGATTAAAGATCCGGAAGTAATTGTAACTCTTCATCCCCACCGGAAACGGTGTAAACTTATCGTTCTTGCCATCGCCGTTGGGCGTAAAGCCCGTGGGCACATATATATCGGGGCCTTTGTATACACGCACATTGACGTACGCCTCACCCTTGCATCCCGCGACCGTAGAGGCTACCACCTTATAACGAACATCCGATCCAATAGCGCCGATCGTGACCGTAGGACTGGCCACACCGGCATTACTCAAACCCACCGAGGGCGTCCACACGTAAGTGGTAACATCCGGATCGTTGGGAACGGCCAGCAATTGAAACTGATCGCCCGGATAGCCGATGGTATCGGCCGGATAGGTCTTGACCTGAATTGGCGGTGTAACATCGATCATTACGGTATCGGTAACCAGTGCGGCACATCCATTGGCATCGGAGAGTACCGAGAGCACGTAATAAATATTTCGGTCGGGCGTAGAAACAGCGTTGGGGAGTGCGGGGTTGTTGAGATAGGTAGATGGCGACCAGCGATACACCGTACCACCACTGCCGTTGAGCGTAGCAGACTGTCCATAACAAATAAAGATATCGGGGCCTGCATTAGGTATGGGCGCGGGATTGACCGTGACCAACACCGTATCGCGGGCAATGCATCGTCCCAGCGTTAGTGCCACGATATATTGGGTGGTAACACGGGGCGAGGCTACCGGATTGGAAATGTTAACGGCCGATAATCCCGAAGCCGGCGTCCAATCGTATTGCAGCGCATTCGATACCACCTGCAGTTGAGTAGACTTGCTTTCGCAAATGCTTACGTCTGTTTGCGGGGTTACGGTAAGATCGTTGGTAAGACCCACCACGGCGGGTATATCGTAGGTGCAATTGAGTTGGTCTTTGATAGTGACCGTGTAGGTGCCGGGCGCCAAATTAAAATTGTTGGCGGTCTGCCAGTTGATGCCGCCATCGAGCGAATAGCTATAGGTTCCGTTTCCTCCGACGGGTGTCAGGGTTATGGTTCCGTCATTGCCGCCATTGCAACTGGCATTGGTAGTGGTAAGCGTACCTCCCAATGCAGGAGGCTCCGTCAACACGACCGGCAATGTACGCGTACAGTTGTTGGCATCTTTGATCGTTAGCGTATAGTTTCCGGCCGACAGCGAAAATCCGGTAGAAGTTTGCCAAGTGGTACCTCCATTTACACTGAACTGGTAAGGCGCCACGCCGCCCGTGGCAGCAACGGTCAGTTGTCCGTTCGATTGTCCGTTGCACACGACCGGTACTGTAGTGGCAGACAGATTGATGGCTACAGGCTCAGCGATATCGAGCGATGTGCTACCTATACAACCATTGGCCTCTCTAAAGCGAACGGTATAGGTTCCGGCGGCGAGCCCGGTAAATTGATTAGTGGTTTGCCAGCTGATTCCGTCGAGAGAATATTCAAAGGGAGTCAGGCCTATAGCGGGAGGTGCCACGGTAATTGTGCCGGAGCTTCCTGCATTACAAAGTGCGGGGGTAGACGTTGCGGTAGTGACCAGCGGTGGACCGGCGGCCACTGTTACAGGCACTGCATTGCTCTGGCATCCCTGTGCATCGCGAACAAGGATGGTGTGTGGCCCCGCTGCCACATTATTGAAGGTGTAGGGGGCGGCTCCACTTACAAAACCGGCTCCGTCTAACGAAAAAGTATAGGGCGCCGTACCACTAAAGGGTGTAATAACAAGGTTTCCATTTGCTGCGCCCTCACAGGTAGTAGCCGTAGGAGCAGCGCCAGCCAGCAATGTGGGACCAGCCACCACAAAAACGTTGAGCGTTCTGGAACATCCCAGTGCATCTGTCACCACTACAGAGTGACTTCCAGACGAGAGTCCGTTAAATGTATAGGTGGCAGCGGGCGTGGGTGCGGTGGGAGTACCTCCATCGATCGCATAGCGAAAAGGCGCTGTACCTGCATTCACCGTTACCGTGGCCGATCCGTTATTGACCGTAGGACACGAAGTAGCATTTGCGGTAGTGGTGGCCGTTACACCAAGACCCTGCGTAACCGTTACCGGTAATGAGCCCGAGCTACAATTGGTGGCCTGATCGGTAACGATTACCGTATGATTTCCGGCGGCCACATTGGTAAAGGTAAATGGGATCGTTCCCACTACGGGAGTTCCGCCATCAAGTTGAAAACGATGCGGACCAGCGCCCGAAGCAGAAGTAATGGTCACTGTTCCGTTGCTAACACCCGTACAAGCGGTAGGGGCCGCAGTTACGGCAGCGGTAAGACTTCCTGCAGAGGCCACGGTTACACTGGTTGCATAGGTGCACTGGCCCGAAGCATCCTTTACGGTCACTGTGTACGTGCCCGCACCAAGTGCAGTAAATGTTGCATTCGGCTGAAAATTTACACCATCGATAGAAAAAGTATAGGGAGGAGTTCCGCCATTTACATTACTGACCGTTACAGTTCCGGTGGGTACTCCGCAGGCTGCGGCCTGTGATGCCACTGATGCCGCTAATCCGTTTAACCGACTTACGTTGATCGTATCGGTCGCCATAATCTCTACTGTCGGATCATCGATCTTGTCATAGAGAGCCTTGATCACATAACGCGTAACGGTTCCTGCCGGAGGGCACAGGTTAGGAAAAGAGGCCTCGCGATCCCCATTGGGCAATACGGTGGTGGTTCCCGTTGCTATAAGCGTGGTGCCGGTAATATCATACAAGCTGACACTTCTGAAAAGAGGAGTTCCGCCCGATGGAACAAAGCGCCAACTTTCATTCATGCCCACCGATCCCCAAGGAGGATCACTGGCTCTTCTACCGGGTGCCATGACGCCGCTGTTGCGATCGAAATTCTGTAATCCTACCATGGCGCGACCTTGATTCCACGAGTTGCAGATCTGCTTGTCAAAGATGTTCACGTCAATAATACCGGTCGATTCGTATAAGATGATCTGGTGCGTATTGTTGATCAGATTATTGCAGGTAGAAGAGAACAAAGGGATCTTGAAATAATTGAGGATCCAACGGCGATAAGGAGCAAGTCCGTCGGTCTGGTACGAGATGAGACGCGTAGGCGAGGTGGTCACCCCCACATCGATATCATGGTACGGGCCCATAATAAGGGCGCGATCATAGAAAGTGCTGGGGAGATCCTGCGGTGCACCCCCGTTGATTATATTCCAATGAGAAGACATGTTGGCCCTGGCCACATCGAACGACAGATAACCGTTGCTACTGACCACAAGATTGCTATAGGCCGTTCCAAAGAATATAAAAGGAAACCCGATAGGAAAGGCAGGCGAATAGCGATCGTCCACATTCAGCGAGGTAGGTTGACCGGGTATACCGGGATTACTGCTGGCCAGCAGACAAGAGGGCAATTGCCCGGTGGGGTTGACCACATAGGTAGGTGCCTGCCGCGAGGGGTTGGGCAATTTGGTGGTCAGCGTAAAACATAGGGTTTGCGGACAACCCGGAAGAAGGGTGTCTCGCGCACAATTGAACGAAAAGGACTGGGCCTTAAGAACGGACAAGCCACCAAGGCCCGTCAGCAGCAGCACAACAGACGTCAACAGATATTTTCGAACGGTAAAAGTCACGACGAAAGATACGAATTGAAATGAATATACCACACCCCGGGCAAAAGTGCGGAACGGACAGGCCATCAAGCCGGAATATCCTCCATGTCGTAGCGCTCCACCGACTCCACACCCGATACCTGGTGCAAAGCGGCAACCAGCGCTTCGAGCTCTTCCTTATCATGCACGTACAGGCGAATATTCCCCATAAAGATCCCCTCTTTGGCCTCGATGGTAATAGCCGCAATATTGATCTTTAGTTCGCCCGAGATCAAATTGGTGATCTTACTGACCATACCCACATCGTCGATACCTACGATCTTGATACCGGTCAAAAAAGAGATCTCCTTGTTCTTTGCCCATTTGGTCTTGACCACCCTATGTCCGTAGTGGGCCAGCAATTTGGCGGCATTCGGGCAATTGGTACGGTGAATGGTGAGTCCTTTACCGGTGGTCACAAAACCAAATACGTCGTCGCCCGGAATGGGCTTACAGCAATTGGCGAGATTGTAGACGATCTTGTCGCTTCGCTCCCCAAAGATGATCAGTTCGGCATCCTTGCGGGGCATCATATGATGCGGAATGATCTCCGGACGGTCGGGTATGGGTGCGGTTTTGATGGGTCGGGGAGCCTCGATACGATCGCCCGATACCTTAAATTCTTTAAGGTCCTTTAGATCGATCCCCTTTACGGCTACCTGGTAATAAAAGTCAAGTTGATTGCCCAATTTATACCACTGCACCAGTTCTTCTATGTTGTGTAAAGACACAGCGGCTCCCATGCCCTCGAGCTTTCGCTGCACGATGTACTTGCCCTCGTCGGCTACTTTTCTTTTCTCTTCGCGCAAAGCATCGCGAATTCGACCCTTTGCCTTGGAGGTCACCACAAAACTCAACCAGTCATCCGAGGGCTTTTGCTTGTTGCTGGTAATGATCTCTACCTGATCACCGCTTTGCAGTCGGTAGCTGATTGGGACCAGCTTATGATTCACTTTGGCGCCAATGGTCTTTGATCCAATGGCACTATGCACCGCAAAGGCAAAGTCTAGTGCCGTAGAACCCACCGGTAACATCTTGACATCTCCCTTGGGAGTATACACATAGATCTCCTCGGCCAAAAAGCTGGTCTTGAAGTCTTGCAAGAAATCGATGCTGTCGGTCTCTTGGTTGGAAATAACCTCTCGGATCTGCTGAAACCATTTATCGAAGCGGCTCTCGTCTTGCGCATCTTCTTTGTACTTCCAGTGAGCCGCCAGTCCTTTTTCAGCGATCTCGTTCATGCGCAGCGAGCGAATTTGCACCTCTACCCAACGCCCCTGCGCTCCCATCACTGTCGTATGCAGTGCCTCGTACCCGTTGGCCTTAGGATTACTTAACCAATCGCGGAGTCGCTCCGGCGAAGGATTGTATTCGTCGGTGATCATGGAGTAGACCTTCCAGCAATCTTCCTTTTCTTTTTCGGGCGTCGAGTCGAGTATGACCCGAATGGCGAACAGGTCATAGACCTCCTCGAATTCAACCCCCTTCTTCTTCATTTTATTCCAGATGGAGTGTATGCTCTTGGGTCTTCCATAGATCTCGGCCTTAAGCCCGGCCTGTTCGATCTTATCGCGAATGGGCTTGATGAATTCGTTGATGAACTTGGTTCTCTCTTTACGCGTCTCGGCCAACTTTCGTGCGATCTCCCGATAGGTATCGGGCTCCATGTACTTCATGGCCAGATCTTCTAGTTCTGTCTTGATGGTATAAAGCCCCATGCGATGGGCCAACGGAGCATAGATAAAAATGGTCTCGGACGCGATCTTGAGTTGCTTTTCACGCTTCATGCAATCGAGCGTGCGCATATTGTGCAACCGATCGGAAAGTTTGATCAAAATAACCCGGGGGTCATCGGTGAGCGTGAGCAAGATGCGCTTGAAATTCTCGGCTTGCTGCGAGGCATTCACATCTACCACATTGGCGATCTTGGTAAGTCCGTCCACTATGCGTGTGATCTCTTCGCCAAAATCTCGGGTAATATCGTCGAGGGTAATATCGGTATCCTCTACCGTATCGTGCAATAGTGCGCAGATAGAAGAACGAACACCCAGCCCTATCTCCTCTACACAGATCTTGGCCACGGCAATTGGATGCAAAATGTAAGGCTCTCCACTTTTTCTGCGCATGGTCTTGTGCGCATCGGCCGCTAATTCGAAGGCGGCACGCAGCAACAACTTGTCACCGGGTTTGATCCGCGATTTTAAGATCTTGAGTAGCGAACGATATTCGCGCAGAATGAGTTTTTTTTCCTCTTCTTGGCTCAGATTATAGGCGGGTATGTGCGCGACCGTTTCCATCGTCTACGAATTTACAAAATATCCACTTTGTAAATGAAACGGTTGTGCGGCAGGTATATGAGACGACCTATTTGCTAAACTGGTAGCGCAGCAAGATCTCATGGGCATTCGCACCACGGTCAAAAACGCTGAGTGGAGTAGAATAAATATCGAATGAGTAGCCAATGGTCATTTTTTGCTGCACCTTAACGCCGGCCGAGAGCATCCAGCTTTGTCTGGCACGCAGTGAAAGCCCCCACCAGAATAGATCGCGATGCTCTACTCGGGCACCGGCCTGTAACTCGGTAGGTGCATTGGGCAAATAGATCACTAAAAAATTAGGGATGATGCGCGTGCTTGCATCTACTTGCCACTGGTACGAGCCATGCAAATAAAAGTGACGATACAACCGGGCCTCTTCGTTACGCATCAGGTTACCGGTATAGAAATCGAGTTTCGATTGAATAAGTTGGCTCACCGATGCCCCTATTTGCCATTTAGCGTCCGAATAGGCAACGCCCAATCCTGCATCACCCTTAAATCGATTGGCTGCGCCTCCCATAACAGGATCGGAACCTAACGCATCGATCAACATGGCCTTGTCGATGGCAAATTGCTGAAAGCGAGCCTCGAGTCCGACCGACAAATGGGCTCCGTTTTTCATGGGGATATGATAGGCATACGAAGTCTGAATACCTCTTCTGCTGGTGGGGCCGGTCACATCACTATACAGATAGCCGCCAATACCGATGCCGGCTTTTTGCAAGAACGTAGAGCCGTACACCAGTGCGGTTAAGGGACTGCCCTCAATACCACTCCACATGCTACGATAAGAAGCGCCCAGCACCGATTGCTGGCGTAAGCCCGCCAACGCCGGATTGTGCAAATTGCCCTGCAACTCGTAGAGCGAAGAGGTCATTAACTGCTGAGAATGGAGCGTACCCCAGGTTAGTGTTAGAAACAGTATGGATAAAATGCGGTTCATAGGTTTAAATTAAACGGGGTTAGCGCAAAATCGTAACGTTGCCGGTTCTGGTCTCTACCTTGTTATTGATAAGCCTGAACGTAATTACATAGTAATACGTTCCGTCCGGAACCGGATTGCCATTGTAAGTACCTTCCCACGTGTTACGATAATTCTTATCCTCAAAAACCTTTGCACCATAGCGGTTAAATACCTGCACCTGCGCGTTGGCCAAACAATTACCGTTGGTAATTAACCAGCGATCATTGATACCATCTCCGTTGGGCGTAAATGCATTCATGGGCTTAATGCAATACGGAATCACCGTAAGGGTCATATCATCCGTGGCCACGCAACCCTGCGGAGTTGTTACCCGAAGTGAATACGTGGTGGTAAGCGCCGGGTTCGCATTGGGGTTGAGCAAAGCGGCATTGCTAAGGGCAGTAGAAGGCGTCCACAAATAGGTGCCGGCAGATCCGCTGGCCAACATCGTATAGACATCGCCGGCAATGATGGTGGCATCAGGACCGGCATTGGCCGTAGCACCCGGAAAAATAGTGACCGTCATTGTGCGTTGTGTAGAGCAGGTTCCCAAGCGAGCCAACAGCGTGTAGGTAGTGGTAGCCGAAGGAGCAAAGGCAGGAGCAGCGATAGAAGCATTGCTTACGCCGGCAGTAGGTGTCCAACTATAGCTGGTGGCATTGGACGTTACCACGGGAGTGAACGAAGCCCCAAAACAAATACTGGTGCCGTTGATCGGATCGAGTGTCAGCGTATTGGTAAATGAAATAGTAGCCGTGCTGGTAGCGGTACAAGTAGTAACAGGATTGCGCGTTACCACAGTGTAAGTGCCACCTGCCAACCCGGTAAAGGTGTTGGACGATTGCCAAGTTGTTCCGCCGTTAATACTGTATTCGTAGGGAGGATTGCCCCCTCCGGATGCTGTAACTACAATGCTGCCACCCGTGGTACAATTGGCTCCTGTGGTGGCGATAGATTGTGTCAATGTATTCGACACGGCCAGCGTAATGGTCTGCACGCTCGAGCGACAGTTGGCCGCATCGCGAACAACGACAGAATACGTTCCTCCCGACAAACCGGTAAAGGTGTTGGACGATTGCCAGGTTGTTCCGCCGTTGATGCTGTATTGCAACGGGGCCGTTCCACCCTGTGCCGTAACAGTGATGGTTCCATTGGGCGCGCAATTGGGGTCTGTCTTGGCAACCGAAATGCCGGGGCCTGTTCTCTTTACAAAGACGGTGTCGGTGAATACCACGTCGGCAGCCGGGTTGTTACAATCACCATAGGTAACCTGTACCACATAGGCGGTACTATCGGCCGTAGGGCATACGTTAGGAAAACTAAGATTTAGTGAACCGGGCGAAGCCGTGCTGGTATCGGCCGTATGAACCTGTACTCCATTTACAAGAAGACGAGCCGATTTATAGCGAGAGGTGCCGCCACTGGGAATAAATCGGTAGGCCTCATTCATGGCGGTGCTACCCCACTGTGTGGCATTCTTTCCGGGAGCGGCTATGGCCTGGGTGCGGGTACCATCTTGCATACCCAAGATCGCGTTGCCTCCGTTCCAAGATGTACAAACCGGTTTATCTTGAATGTATACTTCAACGATACCGGTTCCCTCATAGAGCACCATCTGGTGAGTGGCGCGAGGCGTTGTACAACTCGATCCGAAATAAGGAATATCATTATAGCTGGCAATAAACCGACGGTTGGGGGCCGTTCCCTCAATTCTCCACTCGATCTTTTTATTCGGAGAGGGGTCACCGGGATCAATATCATGATAAGGCCCAAAGATCATATTGGCGGTATAGCTGGTGTTGGGAATAGCCCCGGTAGAGCTGCTGATCACATAGCCGCTGCCCAGTCCGGCCCGGCTAAGATCGAACGTAAGGGCAGAGTTGGAGCCCATCAGAACAGCATTGAAACTATTGCCGTAATAACAAAATGGAAACGGAAGAGAAATGGGCTGACTCCAGGTATCATCCACATAAATGGAGCTTACCACAGTACCCCCCGGAGTAATATAGGCAAAAGGCTGGTAGGCCGGGGTGGTCATCACATAGGTATTGGTCTGTTTGATGTGTGGAACCTGCACCGAAATAGGCGTACAACTAGTGCCGCAAGGCAACAATATCGTACGGTTGGGGATGGTAAACGTGGTGGCAGGATTTTGGGAAAAAGCACCCAGAACATTGGTCAATAATAATAGACCGATCAGTTTTTTTCTCATCAGGAGCAGTTTGAACAGTAATGGCTTGTTTCAAATCTAAGGTTTTTTGTATCTAAAAGGCTAAAAACAGCCGAAAAAAGCTACATTTGCAACCCTTTAGCGAGAAGATCTCCGGATGTGGTGAAATTGGTAGACACGTCAGACTTAGGATCTGATGCCGCAAGGTGTGGGGGTTCGAGTCCCTCCATCCGGACTTAGCAGCACATTTAAAACGCATTATGGCAACCGTTACCCGCTCCCCCATTGGCCCTTTACACGACCGATTGAGCCTGACCCTCGACAAAAAAGATTATTTGCCTGCTTTCGAACGGTCGGTCAAAGAATACGGTCGCAAGGCCAATGTTCCCGGTTTTAGAAAAGGAATGGTGCCCACCGGTATTATCAAAAAAATGGTCGGCCCCTCACTCTTTACCGACGAAGTACTCAAGACCGTCGACCGCGAACTTATTGGCTGGTTACAGCAAGAAAAAGTAGAGATCTTTGCCCAGCCCCTTCCCCTCGAGGCCGATTTTAGTCAACTCGATTGCAACAACCCGCTCGACTACACGTTTCATTTTGAAATAGGATGCAAGCCCCCCGTGCAGTTACCCGATCTGTCCAAGGCGGCCATTACCCGCTACGTGGTAACGGTAACCGACGAAATGATCGAGAACGAACTGACCCGCTTGCAAAATCGCTACGGCAACATGAAAGACCAAGAAGCGGTCGATAACGAAGAGAATGTGCTCAATGTGCATTTTACCGAGGTCGATGCCAATGGTCAAGCCATTGAAGGCGGAGCCGCAAAGGACAACTCCCTGCTGGTAAAATATTTTTCCGAGAAGGTTCGCCAGCAATGGATGGGTAAGAAGACCGGAGAGGCCCTGACTCTAACGCTGGGTGAGGCCTTCGAGGAGAAAGAGAGAGAATGGTTACGGGGCGATCTGGGCTTTGAAAAGACCGACACTGCCACCGACTCCAAATTGTTCAGCATCTCCATTACCAAGATCGGACTGCTCGAAAAAAGAGAACTCAATGAGGAATTCTTCGAACAACTCTACCCCGGAAAAGAGATCAAGGCCCTCGAGCAGTTTCGCGAAAAGATAAAAGAAGAAATTCAGGCGCATTGGAATGCGCAGGCTACCAACCAGATCCACGATCAACTGTATCATCAGTTGCTGGACCATACTCCATTGTCGCTTCCAGAGGCATTTTTGAAAAAATGGCTGCAGACCCAGGGCGAAAATCCCAAAACGCCCGAGCAAGCAGATGAGGAGTATCCCAAATTTGCCAATCAACTCAAGTGGACCCTTATTTCTGAGAAGATCGTAGCCGACAATGGCATTCAGGTCGACCCGCAAGAATTGCGTCAGTTTGCCAAGCAACAACTGTTTAGCTACATGGGCGGCATGTCCATGGCAGAGGAACAACCTTGGATCAACGACTACGTGGAAAAGATGATGAAAGACCGCAAATATGTCGAGGATGCTTTTCATCGGATACAGACCCAAAAAATGTTCGAGTGGGCCACTACGCAACTAAACCCCACCGATAAAGCCATTACGGCCGAAGCCTTTACATCGATGGTAGAAAGTCATCAGCATGACCACCATTAACAGGGACCTGCGCTTCTTGTCATAGGCTTATCTGTCATCCTGTCTTTATTTTTGCCGACCCGCTCTTTGGACGGATATTTGTTATTATTGTTCATAAATCTGTACGCGCACATGAGCACCCAATCAGAATTTGAAAAATTTGCCATCAAGCACCGAGGCATCTCCAGTAATACCCTGCATCAATACGGAAATCACCTGATTACCGCCATGACCCCCAACATCATCGAAGAACGTTCCCTGAACGTAGCCGTGATGGATGTGTACAGCCGGTTGATGATGGATCGCATTATCTTTTTGGGTTATCCCATCAATGACGAGATCGCCAACATCGTTACTGCCCAATTGCTGTTCTTGGATTCATCCGATCGCACCCGCGATATCAACATGTACATCAACAGCCCCGGCGGCAGTGTCTATGCAGGATTAGGCGTTTATGACACCATGCAATATGTTAGCCCCGATATTGCCACCATATGTATCGGTGTGGCCGCGTCTATGGCCTGCGTGTTGCTCGGCGCCGGCACCAAAGGAAAGCGCGCCGCCCTGCGGCATTCACGCATTATGATGCATCAACCCAGTGGTGCCATTGGCGGACAAGCCAGCGACATCGAGATCACGGTCAAAGAGATTCGCAAATTAAAAAAAGAACTCTACGAGGTGGTACAGGCTCACACGGGCAAATCCATAGAGCAGATCGAGCAAGACTTCGATCGCGATAACTGGATG
Organism: Chitinophagaceae bacterium; assembly: GCA_044351575.1. GTDB lineage: Bacteria > Bacteroidota > Bacteroidia > Chitinophagales > Chitinophagaceae > JJ008. The sequence goes on along the minus strand of JBILFN010000007.1, from coordinate 4,256 downwards.
ACCGCGGCCGAAGCCAAAGAGTACGGACTGGTCGACGAAGTGCTCATTACCAATCCGCGCAAACAAAAGAAAGATTAAACTACTTATATGAATCGTTACCCTTTTCATCATCAACTTTCTTCGGATCGCCCCGATTGGCGCGGCGAAGAGGAAGAAAAAGAGGAGCAGCCCAAGAGCGATCTGGGGATGTTCAGCAAAAAGCTGGAGCGCTACTTCTTCGAAAAAAGAGCCGTGTATCTGTGGGGCGTGGTCGATGACAAATCGGCCAAAGATGTGGTGAGCAAACTATTGTTGCTCGAGGCCGACAAGCCTGGCGAAGAGATCAAATTTTATATCAACAGCCCCGGTGGCGTGGTCACCAGTGGTATGGTCATGTACGATACCATGCAAATGATCAGCAGCCCCGTTAGCACCATTTGCATGGGACTAGCCGCTTCGATGGGCAGTATTTTACTGAGTGGCGGGGCCAAGGGTAAGCGCTACATTTTTCCGCATGGCGAGGTGATGATCCACCAACCTTCGCTCGGCGGCTATATTCGCGGTGTGAGCACAGACCTCGAGATTCAGGCCGAACAAACCCGCCGCGTTAAAGAGATCGGTGCGGGCATTTTGGCCAAGAATTGTGGTAAAACAGTGGAGCAGATCATGAAAGACTTTGACCGCGACTACTGGATGGACGCCAAACAGGCCATTGAGTACGGTATCGCCGACAAGCTGCTCAACAAACTGTAACCGGCCTCATGGCGAATGAGCTCGCTTGGTTATGGCAGAGAAGTGCTCAAGTATCTATCTTTTAATATATTGATTTACAGTAATTTAAAATATTAACCGTCCCTTTCGGGGCGGTTTTTTTAATTTTGTAGGATGGCTAAGAATACGCTTCACTGCTCTTTTTGTGGTCGCAGCCGCGACGAGGTCAAGATCTTGATCGCCGGGCAAGATGGACATATTTGTGAGAATTGCGTGGAGCATGCCCGCGAGATCATCGACCAGGAATTAACGGTAAAAGAAGACAAGAGCAAGAACAGCTTTAAGCTTTCAGTAAAGAAGCCCACCGAGATCAAACGCTTTTTGGATGAATACGTGATCGGCCAGGACGAGGCCAAAAAAGTACTTTCCGTAGCGGTCTACAATCATTACAAACGATTGCAGCAGCGCAGCACCGAACTGCCTAACCAGCACGAAATAGAGATCGAGAAAAGTAACATCATTATGGTGGGCGAGACCGGTACCGGAAAAACCCTGCTGGCCAAAAGCATCGCCCGCATGCTCAACGTGCCCTTTGCGATAGTGGATGCTACTGTATTTACCGAAGCCGGATATGTGGGAGAGGATGTGGAGAGCATACTAAGCCGGTTGTTGCAGGTCTGCAACTACGACGTGTCCGCGGCCGAACGTGGTTTCGTATACATCGACGAGATCGATAAGATCGCACGCAAAAGCGATAACCCCTCGATTACTCGCGATGTGAGTGGCGAAGGGGTGCAACAAGGGATGCTCAAACTGCTCGAAGGAACCGATGTGCTGGTACCGCCTCAAGGAGGACGCAAGCATCCCGAGCAAAAACTGATCAAGGTCAACACACAGAATATTTTATTTATCTGCGGCGGTGCCTTCGATGGCATCGATCGTGTCATCGCCCGTCGCGTTCACACCAACACTATCGGCTTTAATGTCGATAAAGAAGAACAAGACCGTCGCACTCGTAATTTACTGAGCTATGTAAATGCCACCGATCTCAAGTCGTTCGGATTGATCCCCGAGTTGTTAGGTCGCTTGCCGGTCGTTACTCACCTGGATCCTCTCGATGCCCCTACCCTGCGCGCTATCTTGACCACCCCTCGCAATGCGCTGGTCAAACAATATACTCGTCTTTTCGAGATGGAAGGCATTGCGCTGACCATACAAGACGAGGTACTCGACTTTATGGTGGCTAAAGCCCTGGAGTATAAACTTGGGGCCCGCGGACTGCGCAGTATCTGCGAGAGCATCCTGACCGATGCGATGTACGAATTGCCTTCTACCGACACCAAAGAATTTATCTTGGACCTGCCCTATGCCGAGCAACACTTTAACAAGAGCAAACTCAGTTTACTGAAAGTGGCGTAACGCTCTTGCTGCTTTTCTTTAATTCTATCTTATGCAAGAACTGATCGATAAACTAAAGACCGAAGCGGGTCTTACCGACGAACAGGCGCACCAGGCGCTGACTACGATCAAGAACTATGTGGTCGAGAAGTTTCCTATGCTCGAAGGGGCGGTGGGGAGTTTGTTTGGACACTAACGGCTGCTATTCGGCGGAACCCTCCTGTTTTAAGTCTGAATTAATTATCGGCGGAACCCTCCTGCTGCGTTGTAGTATATCTGTTCGGCAGATACCTCCTGCTGCGAGTCTGATGAAAAACAGCTAAAAATGGTTCGGTTCGCCTAACGCCGTTGAAAGCTCGCTCACTCTACTTTCTCCTTTCCTTTATGCCCCGCCAACGGCGTTTTAACGGCTCACCTTCTCCATTTTTTTGACGCTGTTTTTCAAGGCCTCTTCGCAGGAGGCATTCCGCCGAGCAGTAAAAAAAATCCCACCGATGAGGGCGGGATTCAACAGAAAAATTTGATTAGGCAACTACAAAGCGCGCCAGCCGGGGGTTAGGTAGTGGGTCTGAAAAATAATATCGTCTATCGCTATCGGGATATGTCCATTTATTCCGAAGGCACTACCGCCTTCGTAGCGATTTGTGTTACCCGCCAATATAAAGCTTTGCGTTGTTGCAATGGGTGTAATGGTAAATGCATAAACCTCTCCGGCAGTTAGAAAAATAGGTGCATGAAAGTAAAGCTTGTTTGACCCGGTATTTTTTATTGACACCAATGCAGTAGCAAGCGGAGTGCCAAAACTTGTATAAGCACAGGTGGATGAACCCGGACCGTTGTAAAAGCCACAACCCGAGCTGGGAATACCACTGAAGATGGATAACTCGTACAAAGACGGGGTAGAACCGCTGGCTATAGAATGTGCGTTTATGGTAATTGCACTTAGCATACCACCCCCCGAAATAAAAGACTGACCCATCCCCTTCAAAAAAGAACCCCCAATTTCAACATTGGTGATGTCTACGCTACTAGGCGTTGCTTCTCCGCCAGTGCCGGCCGTATACACCTCAATTTTTTTTGTTGTGCTATTGAAGATGATCAACCCCTCGGTAGGCAGCGAAATTCCATTTCGTTGAGTTGTACTCATTCTTGGTATCAGCAAACCCTTGGTAGTTGAACTAACATCCAAAATAGCCTTGGTATCGGGTGTAGGGGTTCCTATCCCCACCTGGGCTTGCAGCGCTTGGTTAGCAAGGAATAACAGGGCAATTAGAATTCGCATGGCAGTTAATTAAGGGTGGTTTCCTTGAAAGTTAGGTGTTTTTCGGATGGAATGGCCTCCTTGCGAAGCCACCTTGAAAAATGGCGTAAAGAAAAGGGAATGCGGAGCCGTCAAACGCCGTTGGCGGGGCATACTAAAAACTTGGGATTATAGCGAGCGAGCTTTCAACGGCGTTCGGCGAGGCATTCCCTTTTTAGCCTTTTTTCATCAGTGGCGAAGCAGGAGGCATTCCGCCGAAAATGAATAGCCCCAAAAAAGAATCCCGCCAAACTAGTAGCGGGATTCAATCTATTCGAGCACCAGGGTTGTATCAACCACATCCCCCCTGGTTACCGCAATTGTTACACTTATAGCAAGCCCCGCTACGCATCATGATGTTGCCGCACACATTACAAGCCGGCGCATCACTTTGCATATTCTTAGCCACGGCATTCATGGCATCGAGAGCGCTATCTACTTTCTCTACCTTGGCAGCCTTGGGAGCAGCAGCCTTGGCAGGTTGCGCGGTTCCCGCAGCAGGTGTAATACGAATGCTGGATAGTTCAGGGTCTTTGGCATACTCCAACGGATTGGAGGGCACTTCGTCCCAATCATCGGCACCGGTATTCATTACCTCGGGCTTGTCGAGTACATGTACCAGATCGGTTCTGCCCAGATACTCATAACCCAACACGCGGAAGATAAAGTCTACGATAGAAGTTGTGGTTCTGATATTGGGATGCTCTACAAAACCAGAGGGATCAAAACGGGTAAAGGCGAATTTGTCGACGAACTCTTCGAGCGGTACGCCATACTGCAGACCGATCGACACCGAGATGGCGAAACAGTTCATCATACTGCGCATGGTAGCACCTTCTTTGGCCATATCAACGAAGATCTCACCCAG
>JBILFN010000068.1:0-9339 GCA_044351575.1 Chitinophagaceae bacterium | reverse complement strand
CAAGGCCACGGTGGCCGGTTGCTTCGTGCGCGACGGAAAGATCAAGCGCGATTCAAAGATCCGTCTGATTCGGGATGGTATTGTGGTTTACCCCACGGCCGAAGGAGTGGTCGCAGAACTAGGATCGCTCAAACGCTTTAAGGATGATGCCAAAGAGGTACTCAACGGAATGGAGTGCGGTCTTACCATCAAGAACTTTAGCGACATTAAGGTGGGCGATGTGGTAGAGGCCTACGAAATAGAAGAAGTAAAACGAACGCTCTAAGCTTTTGTTAAACCCCCGGCGGCCTTCTGCCATAAAGAAGGAGGTCGCTTACATTTGAGATTATGTACAGGTGTCAATTCGCAATTTGTTTTTTGTGCAGTCTGCTGCTTTCAGTGGCGGCACAGGCGCAGCCTAAAAAAGTGGTGGCCGATAAGATCGCAGGGGTAGTAGGAGATCGCATTATCCTTCTCTCCGATATCAAGAACTCGGTGGCCGATATTGCCCGCAGAGGCGAAACGGTTCCGGACAATGCCGAGTGTCTGATCATGGAGCAGGCCGTGGTCTCTAAGATGATGATGCTGCAGGCGCAAAAGGATTCCTTGCCTGTTACCGAGGATGAGGTCGAAGCCGATCTCGATAATCGCATTCGTACCTACATCAACCAATTCGGTAGCCAAGAGGCGGTCGAAGAAATTGCCGGTAAGACCATCTACCAGATCAAAGATGATGCCCGTGAGTCGGTGCGCGAACAAAAGCTGGCTAGTGCTATGCAGCGTAAGATCGTGGAGAATGTGCGTATTACCCCTGTAGAGGTCAAGGCCTGGTACGATAAGATCCCCAAGGATAGTTTACCTTTTTACGAATCGGAATTGGAGATCGGACAGATCATCGTTTATCCAAAGGCTTCCCGCGACCTGGAACAATATATCGTAGGCGAAATGAACAATTACCGCCGACAGATCGATCTGAAGCTGGCCACATTCGAGCAATTGGCCAAGCGTTATTCAGAGGACCCCGGTAGTAAGGATCGTGGTGGCCAGTACCAGGTAAATCGTTCTGAGAAGTCTTGGGACCCTGTCTTCTTATCTACGGCATTCCGCTTAAAGGAAGGCGAGATATCACCTCCTGTTAAATCGAAATTTGGATTTCATATTATACAAATGGTAGAGCGAAACGGAGACGATGCGGTGGTGCGTCACATCTTGCGTATTCCGCCGGTAACACAAGATGAGATCGACCAGGCTAAACGTAAACTCGACTCAGTTCGTTCTAAGGTAATGGCAGCTACCCTTACGTTCAACGAGGCCGCTACCAAATACAGCGATGACGAAAATGCCAAATACACCGGACCCTATATTACCAGCCGCGATGGTTCTACGTTCGTAACTATCGATCAACTCGATCGCGATATGGTCAATATGCTGGCCAAAATGCAACCTGGCGATTATTCGATGCCCACCGCCTTTGAGAACGAGCAAGGTAAAAAAGGGGTTCGTGTGGTTCATCTAAAATCAAGGTCTATTCCCCATCGAATGAATTTGAAGGATGACTACAGCAAGATCGCTCAGTACGCGCTCGAAGAGAAAAAAGCAAAGGTGATGGAGAAGTGGATCCAGTCCCGGCTGGCTACCTATTATGTGATGATCGACCCGGCTACGGGAGAGGAGTGTCCTCTGTTAAAAAAGTATTCGTCGGTCAACTGATAGCTTATGAGCGACCCTATTAAACACGAATGCGGATTAGCTTTTATCCGCTTGCGCAAGCCATTTTCTTATTATCAGCAACAGTATGGCACCGTGCTGTGGGGGCTCAATAAACTATATCTTTTAATGGAGAAGCAACACAACCGCGGCCAGGATGGTGCGGGGGTGGTCGCTGTTAAATTACATACCGAACCGGGGTATCCGTATATGAATCGTATGCGCAGTAATGCGCAGCAGGCTATCGCCGATATTTTTCAACGCATAGGGCAAGAGATCAAGGAGTTTGAAAAGTACAACCCCGATGTACGAAAACATCCGGGGCTCATGAAGGGGAACCTCAATTTCGTGGGCGAGATCTTACTGGGCCATCTTCGCTATGGCACGCAGGGTAAGAATAAGCTGGAGTATTGCCATCCCTTTATTAACCGAGATGTGATTCCGGCCCGTAACATTGCACTGGCAGGTAATTTTAATATCGTAAATGCCGATGAGCTTTATGCGCTCATTGGTAAGAATCCCGACGAAGAGGTTCGCTTCAGCGATCTGGCTGCTCTTATTGAACTTATGTCTTCGCTGCTGCGAAAAGAAGATGAGAGCAGCCCCGAGAAATTGAACATTGCCAATGTGCTCCGCAAGGCGATACCGCTGCTCGACGGTGGTTTTCATGTAGGGGGCGCTACGGGCAATGGAATTGGCTTTGTCTTTAGAGATCCGCATGGTATTCGTCCGGCGTACTATTATATCAACGACGAAGTAGTGGTCGCTGCTTCGGAGCGTGCGGCCATTCGCACCGCTTTCAATGTTCCAGAAAATGAGGTAAAGGAGTTAATGCCTGGGCAGGGGTTGATCGTGAACGAAGACGGTGCTATAGAACTTGAGCAACTAGTGCCTGCCAAAGAGCGTAAGGCTTGTAGCTTTGAACGCATCTATTTTTCGCGTGGTAGCGATGAAAAGATCTACCGCGAGCGCAATAAGTTAGGGTATCAGCTAAGTGAGCCGGTTCTCAAGGCTATCGATCATGATCTGCGTAATACGATCTTCTCGTTTATTCCCAACACGGCCGAAACCGCCTTTTATGGCATGCTCAAGGGAATGGAAGATTATCTGAACCGAATTAAGGTAGAGCGGATTCTCAGCTGGAATAAGGATTTTGATGAGGCCAAGCTCAGCGAGATGATCAATCGCCGCATACGCATCGAGAAGATCGCCATCAAGGACGTAAAGATGCGCACCTTTATTACCGAAGATGTAAGTCGCAACGAAATGGTGCAGCACGTTTATGATATTACCTATGGCACCGTTAGGGCCCATGAAGATACGCTGGTCGTTATCGACGATTCTATCGTGCGGGGTACGACCTTAAAGGAGAGTATCATAACCATGCTGGGTCGTTTATCTCCTAAAAAGATCATCGTGGTCTCGTCTTCGCCCCAGATACGCTATCCCGATTGCTATGGGATCGATATGAGCAAAATGGGTGACTTTATTGCTTTTAATGCCGCGGTGGCCTTATTGAAAGAAAGAAAGAAGGAATCCTTCTTAGAAAAGATGCTCGAACGTTGCAGATCGCTGGAGGCCGAAGGGCAGTTGCATCAAGAGAATGTCGTTAAAAGTTTGTACCAGCAGTTTACGGCACTCGAAATTGCCGATAAGATCGCTCAGCTTATTACACCCCCTTCGTTTCGTATACCGGTGCAGGTGATCTTTCAGACCATCGAAGATCTTCACTTATCGTGTCCCTCCAATTTGGGCGACTGGTATTTTACCGGCGATTACCCGACCCCCGGTGGCAATAAGGTGGTCAATAAGGCCTTTATGAATTATATGGAAGGCAAGAACGTGCGGGGATACTAATTGGCCTTTTCGAGGTGCTGCACTTTTGTACGGATCTTTCTGCATTACGCATTGAAGGGACTTTTTCGCAACCTGGCAACACTGCTGCTTTTTACCGAGCCCTGCTTCCCATATAAACACCTCCAAAGATGAGGGCGCCGGCCAGGGCTTTTTCGACACTGAATCCCTCTTGTAAGAAAAGGGCGGCAATAATGGCAGCAAAGATGGGTTGGGTATAAATATAGCTGCCGGTGGTGGCGGCTCCCAGATGTTTCAATGAGTAGCTATTGAACGAGTAGGTCAAAAACGTACCACAAATAACTACCGAGGCTAGCGCACCCCACTGCGAGAGAGAAGCGCTTTGCCAGGCTGCTTGTTGGGCATCTTGCCAACTGAATGGAACGATCAGTACAAAGCCGAACGTAAATACCCATCTGATAACGTGCAGGGGTGAATAGCGACTGGTGAGCGGTTTTACCATAATAAAATAAATGGCATACGAAATGGCATTGACCAAAATAAGCAAGTCTCCGTTTACACTGGCAACGCCGCTGGCATCTCTCGACAAGATCAGCAGCAAGGCCCCGCCAATGCCAAAGAGCAGTCCCAATAGTTTAAGAGGTGTAAATTTTTCGCGCAGCCACCATAGTGCCAGTACGCTAATGAGTAATGGTGTGGTCAACATTAGCAGGGCGGCATGAATGGTAGAGGTAAGGGTAAGACCTTTAATAAAAAGCATTTGGTTAATGACTACGCCGGTAAGGGCACAACCCACAAACCGGGGAATATCTTTTTTGTCGATGCCGGCCTCTTGTTTTGAGAAGACCCACAACAACCAAAATAAAAGCAAGGTAATGCCCACTCTCAGCAGATTTACTCCATAGGGTCCGATCATCGAGGGCGAGATATGTTTGACCAAGCTTAGGTTGGTAGCAAAGAAAAAATTGGTAAGAAGAACGGCAATATGGGCTTTGGTAGTGGGGCGCAAAGTAAAAGGTTGCCTTACAAAGAACGCAAATCTTATGCAGAATCAGGTCGGTTGCTTTTTACTGCTTCGATCCACCGGGTTACTGTGGTATGGCGAGTTGATTCGCTAAAATGCGTAGGAAGTAGGTAGGGATATTGTCGTGCTGTCTGCAGCGCCTGAACGATCGAAAATGTATGTTGAGAAAATTGCGGTGCATACTGAAGGTGATCGGCATGCGCGGCCAGATAGGTCTGCTCGGGTTGGCCGGGTGTTGGAATAAGCAATAGTTTTTTTTGAAGGGGGATCATTTCCATAAGTGTGGTATAACCACTTCTGCAAATAATATAGCTTACGGTAGGTAGTAAGGCCTGTAGATCGGCTGCGCTCAGATGGTCGAATAGCTTAACGCGCGAAACGCCATATAAAAGTGCCAGTGAATTTGGCGGAGTAGGTGGTGGTTCTTCGTTGGCATCGTTGTTGGCAGTATTGTTACTGGCAGAAGTCGGTAATCCTCTAACTACTATAAGTTGTTCGGTATACGAGGCGGCCTGTTCGAGAATTATTTTTTCGAGTATCGTTCGCTGGGGCTCGGGTCCCGACAGTAATACGAGCACGGGACCATCGGCAGGGGCCGGTTGAGGCTGTGCCATCGATAATCTGTTCAACATACCAATGTAGTGCAGTGGTATGGCAGGGACTTGCAGCGGGTGAGAGAGCGCTCCGGCCAGCGAGGGTTCTTTACCAACATCGGGCACCCATACGGCCTGGTACCGATTAATGTAGCGGTACAGTAATTGTCTTGCTAGTCGATCTGCCAAGCGACCATATCCGGTGCGAATGCCCAGTTGGTGCGTAATAATAACTGCCGGCACGTTGGGGTGAGCCAATCCATACCGATTATCGGATATAATGGCATTGATGTGATACCTGCGTACGGTTTTTTTGATCCAACGTTGCTCTCTTTTTAACTGGATCCAAAAACGGGGGATCAGCCGTAGCATAGCCCATCCAAAAAGCCATTTATAACGACTATAGCGGATGGGAGTGTGTGGAGAAGAAAGGTGGGTAAGTAATGGAAACTCTTCGACAAGCAGGGTTCTGCTGGCGCCATCCGATGCGGTGATCACCTCGCATCCCAGTTGTTGCAGCGTATGGATAAGTGGAATACAGCGAGTGGCATGCCCCAGCCCCCAGTTTAAAGGGGCGACCAATATAACAAGAGAGCGGGCGGAGCTTGGCAGCATATGGAATCAAATAAAAAAGCTAAAATCGGAACCTTTGGGCAACAAAAACGTTTGTAAAGTAGATTTAATTCGTGATTTTTAGGGTATGAAAATTGTCCGCATCTTCTCTGTATTGACCGTTGTGCTGTTGCTGTTAAGTGCTTGCAACCGTAATTTTTATGGAAGCAAGGCCTCTCGCAATTGCGGATGCCCCGGACAAAATGTTCGTTGATAAATTTTTAGGTATGCCTGCTAACAACTTTTTTGTACTGCTCTGCTCTCCTTGTGTTTCGGCCCTAACGGCAGAGCAGGAGCGGTTAGCCCTTGCCCGCTTGCTGGCTACTCCTTTAATGAAAGAACGATTTTATCAGGCTACCGAGTTGGTAGACCGCAATCATATCACCCACAACCGGGCGCGTATCAAAGAAGAACTATCCAAACGCCCCATGCGTTCTTTTCGCTTTGTGATCAATAAAAATTAGAGCTTCTTTTAGTGTAGGGGTTGCAAAGCATTCCGAAGCTGTTGCAGCATAGAGGCGATCTCTTCTTTTTTGCAGGTTCCAATGCTCATTCTGTACCACGGCGAAGAAGTGGCAGTGCCAAATGCATAGAAGGGTACTAGTGCCAAACCGGCCGCATCTAGCAAGAATGCTGTTACATCGGATTGAGATGAAAGCAGCTTACCGGCAGGGGTTGTTTTGCCTACGGCATCGATCTTTACGGTCAGGTATATAGCGGCTTCTGGCTTGATGGCGTCTACGGGTAATCCTGCCTGCTTTAATTCCAAGAATCCGTTATAGATGGTGCTAAGTCTTTGTTCGATCTCGTTTTTATAGTGGCGTAGATAGTTTTCGATGGCGGGTTTGTTTTGTAAATAAACCGCTACTGCCTTTTGCTCGGCCATAGGGGCCCATGCTCCGATATGGGTCATGATCTGCTTCATCTTTTGAATAACGGGTGCAGGACCCAGCGCCCAACCGACTCGAACACCGGTGGCGGCAAATGCTTTGGAGATCGCATCAATAAAAATAGTGTAGTCCTTCATCGCTGGTCGCAGCGAAACGGGGTTATGATGTTGAATGGCTCCGTACGTAAGATGCCAATACATTTGATCGAACATCACATATAACTTTTTTTGATCGGGGCCTCTGCTGTTGTTCTCTTCGAGCACCAGATCGCAAATAGCGGTCAGTTCTTCTTTATCAAAAGTGGTTCCGGTAGGATTTTGCGGCGAGCAAAGCGAGAGCAGGGTAGCTCCTTTCAGATGAGGAGCCAATTGCCGGGCCGTGGGCATAAAGCGTGTTTCGGGACCGGTCTCGATCACGGCATGCTCACTATCGGTAAAATGGGTGTAATGGTTATTGTTCCAAGAGGGCACGGCATAGACCACTTTGTCTCCCTTGTCGCAAATAGTACGAAAGACCGTATAAATAAGGGGTCGTCCGCCCGAAGCGATCAAGATCTCGTCGGTAGCATAGCATAGTGCCTCTTTTTCGAGCATAAATTCGGCAACGGCCTCTCGCAGATCGAGATTGCCCTCTGCCGCAGGATAATTGGTATGGCCTTGCCGGTAGGCCGTAACGATGGCCTCTTCGAGTTCTTTGGGAATGGGAAACAGCGCGGGGTCAAAATCTCCAATGGTAAAATTGTAGATACGAGCCCCCTGGCGGATCTTTTCTTTGATCTCTCCTCCGAGTTTTACTATTTCGGAGCCGATCAGCGTAGAAGCCAGTTGGGAGAGTTTCATGGTAGGGCCATTTGCTTCGGCAAATGTACTTTATTTCTTTGCCCCGGCCGACTTCTCAAAATCGAGAATGACCCCATTGATGCAATAGCGAAGTCCGGTAGGAGGCGGACCGTCGTCAAAAACATGACCTAAGTGGGCTTTACAGCGACCGCATTGCACTTCGGTACGCTGCATTCCATGGCTATTATCGGGGGTATAGAGAATGCTTCCTTTCGAAATGGGCTCAAAAAAGCTGGGCCATCCGCAGCCGCTCTCAAATTTAGCTTCGCTTTTAAACAGGGCTTTACCACAGGCCTTGCAATAATAGGTGCCTATTTCTTGGGAGTGTTCGATGGGGCTGGTCCAGGGTCTTTCGGTGCCCTTCTGACGGGCAATATAATAGACATCGGGGCTCAGTATCTTTTTCCATTCGCTCTCAGAGAGATCGACCTTTGTGGTATCGGTGCGTGAGTAGACCGGATTATCTTTTTTAGTGGTATCCATGCTCATTTGATTTTGGGATAAGGAACTAGCGGGGTCTTTTTCGGCGGCCCTATTAGAAGGGGTCACGCTGCCTGTACTGCATTGCAATAAGAACACGGCCGCCAGCGGCCAACTGAAAACGGGTATTGCCATCATCATCCTACTTAACAAGAGGGTATTCCAAAGGTTCAATACCGCCCATACTCCTTTGAGGCTTATATTTGCCTACTGCAAAAAACGACTGTTTATGTTTAATCTGGTGTTGTTTGGCCCTCCCGGCAGTGGTAAGGGAACCCAGTCCGATCGGCTGGTGGCTAAATACGGGTTGGTCCATCTTTCTACCGGCAATCTGCTTAGAAAAGAGATAGCGGACCAAACTTCGCTGGGGTTGTCGGCCAAATCGTATATCGATTCTGGTAAGTTGGTGCCCGATGCTGTAGTGATCGGCATGGTGGATTCTTTTTTCGATCGGCACAAGGGGGCCAACGGATTCTTGTTCGATGGCTTTCCCAGAACGGTGGCCCAAGCCGTGGCACTCGACGAACTGCTGACTCAAAAGAACACGGCCATATCGCTGGTTGTGGCACTCGAAGTATCAGAAGAAGAGTTGGTCAAGCGATTGTTACAGCGCGGTCAAACGTCGGGTCGTACCGACGACACCGATGAGTCGGTCATTCGCAAACGTTTTGCGGTCTACACACAAGAGACCAGCCCGGTGGCTGCACATTATCAGCAAGCTGATAAGTTCAGCTCCATTGCCGGAGAGGGAAGTATCGATGCGATCTTTGCCGGTATTTGTGATCAGATAGATAAGGTACGCTGATCATTGATTCGATTGACTGGCCCGTTCCAAGAATTCTTTTTCTTCGTTGGTAAGGGAGTCCATTCCCTGCTGGTGAATCTTTTCCAGTAATGCATCTATTCTGTCTTGCGTCAGCTTTGGCTTTTTATCGTAAGGCTTGCGGGTCGCTTTATAGAAATGCATGTCCCGTATGCCCGATTTTTTTTGACGGGGCTTTTCGGGATTGAACAGATTATTGGCTCCATCAAAGAGACGATTCATCCATTCGCTTAGATCGTATCCCATTCTTATTGACTGCATAAATAAAAAACCCATGGCACCTCCGGCCAGCAGTGGCAAATAACTGATGGGTTGTTGCAGGGGTTTAGTGGCTACGCTTACCAATACGTACACCACCGTGAGTATCCACAGGGGAAACCCTCCCATCAGTTGAGGAAACAGACGGTAGTAAGGCGAGAGCATGGTGGTGGCAATGGCAATGGCCATTATCGAAGGACCTGATCCAAAAAAAGGAGCGACACCCGTAGCGGCGGGCAGAAACGAAGCGGCCAGCAGATACCCCAGCGATCCGGCCAATCCGCCATACAAATAGAGGGCGACGATCTTGCGGTTACCG
>JBILFN010000006.1:0-28009 GCA_044351575.1 Chitinophagaceae bacterium | reverse complement strand
AGGGTAACTTTGCGGACGGGACTTGTTTGAGTGCTAAACTAGGGGGATCGCCTGGTGGGATCTTCTAAAGGATATTGATATTTCATCAATTGCGCTTGTAGATGATTTTTTTGCTACCGCCTTCGCAGCTGCCGACTACTTTCTGGATGCCCACCTGGTCATTGGGAACGATGGTCAATGTAAAGTTCCTCACGCCTTTCGCAATTAGAATAGCCTCGATTTCTGCTTTTAGTGCTTCGCAGCTTTTGGCGGCGTATGCAGTGCTCCCCAGCAAAATAAAGTTTGATTCATTTGCATAAACTTCCACAGCGCTAGAAGTTGTATTGTAAACCATCAAGCTCTCTGTGGGGGAAGAAATGATATCTCTTTGAGTATTAGTTTGCCCAGGTAGCAGCAAACCTTTTGTTTTGCTGCTAAGGTCTAATGTTGCGTTTGAATTAGGACTAGCAATGCCAACTTGTGCAAATAGTTGGGTACAAAAAAGAAAAAAACTTACAAAGAGAGCGAATGGTTTCATGACTGCGAACATTTTAGAGGGTGGTTTTGCGGTTAGAATGTAATTAAGAAATAATCATGTAGAATCACTGAAACAATTTAGCGAAAAATGATAAAGCAAAACAAATCCTACTGAAACAATAATGGCCTTGACTCTTAAGAATCAAGGCCATTTAAAGACCCTTGGGGTAACCTTGCGGACCGGACGGGACTCGAACCCGCGACCTCCGCCGTGACAGGGCGGCATTCTAACCAACTGAACTACCGATCCGTTGCCCGAAATTTTCGGGACGGCAAAGATAAGCGCACCCAATGGTTCTTCCAAAATTTTTTGCGCAGAACTGCCTCGTTACAGGGCGGACAATGAGCCAATTAGATATTCGATTTTATCCTTAATTTAGCCCTCTTACCGCACGTTATGCCGCAAGACAAAAACCGCCAGTTCATCGATTTTGAAAAGCCCATCAAGGAGCTGATCGAAGAGATCGCTGACCTGCAACAGAAAGCAGCCAAAGGCAAGGTCGATTATAACAAGGTAATAGAAGACCTTCAAGCGCAGGTAATCCAAAAAAGAAAAGAACTGACCGGCCAGCTTAGTAGCTGGCAACGGGTACAACTTAGCCGTCATCCCGATCGTCCTTATACTCTTAAGTACATCGAGAAAATGACCGAGAATTTTGTAGAGTTGTATGGAGATAGAAACGTCAAGGACGACAAGGCCATGGTAGGAGGTTTCGCCTCGCTGGGCGGCCAAACGGTGATGATCATTGGCCAGCAAAAAGGGATCAATACCAAGACGCGTCAGCTACGAAATTTCGGTATGGCCAATCCCGAAGGTTATCGAAAGGCGCTTCGCCTAATGCGGCTGGCCGAGAAATTCGATAAGCCTATCATCACCTTGATCGATACGCCCGGTGCTTATCCGGGTCTGGAGGCCGAAGAACGCGGGCAGGGTGAGGCCATTGCCAGAAATATCTACGAGATGATACGCCTAAAAGTGCCTGTCATATGCGTGATCATTGGCGAGGGAGCCAGTGGAGGCGCATTGGGGATCGGCGTTGGCGATCGCGTTTATATGATGGAGAATACCTGGTACACCGTTATTAGTCCCGAGAGTTGTTCCTCTATTCTATGGCGCAGCTGGGACAAAAAAGAAGTGGCGGCAGAGCAACTTCGTTTAACGGCCGATAAGATGCTCAGTTTTGGATTGATCGATGGTATTATTCCTGAACCACCGGGTGGCGCTCATTGGGATTATAACGAAGCGGCCCGAATTTTAAAGGAACATCTGATCGGCGTACTTTCTTCGCTGCGCGATATACCGGCCGATAAAAGGGTCAATGACCGCATTGAGAAGTTCGGTAAAATGGGATTCTGGGAAGAGGACTAATTCGCTCGGCCCTAGTACCGGTACGCCCTTACGATTTTTGATCCGCTATTTTTAAAGACCAAGTTTCATTAATTTTTTCTAGAGTAAGTAGGTCACACCTTGCTCGGCTATTTCCGTATGGGGAAATACCTCACGCGCTTCTTTTTTAAATGCCTCCAGGTTTTCGTATTGGCTGCTAAAATGTCCCAACAAGAGTCTGTTGACCTTTGCTTTTTGTGCCAGTTGTGCGGCTTGTTTAGCGGTAGAATGAAAACGAAGCTCGGCCTTTTCGCGCTGGTCATCCAGATAGGTGGCCTCGTGATAAAGTAGATCGAAAGCACTAATATGCTCGAGCAGCGATTCGTTGTAGCGGGTATCGGCGCAGTACGCATATCGGCGAGGCTTGCCTTGTGCGGCTAGTCTTTTTCGAGTAATGGTTTTTTCGCAAAAACTAAATCCATAGCAGGTAATCCTGTGATCGGTAGCAAAGCAGGCGACTTCGATCTCTTCTGTCTCCAGCAGCAGCCCTGGCCCGGAAATTTCTTTTATCTGTAACGAAAACGGAAGACGGGTAGAGGCGACCTGCAATTGTAACTCGATGATCTTTTTGAGGGGAGGCGGACCATAGACAACAAGGTCTTGCTGGCGATTGAGCAGCCCAAAGCTATTGATGAGTCCGATTAGTCCGAAATAGTGATCTCCATGCAGGTGAGAGATAAAAATATGAGAGATACGGCTGTACTTTATTTTGTAGCGCATTAGTTGCAGCTGGGTGCCTTCTCCGCAATCTACCAAGAACTTTTGCCCGTCCATGTTGATCATCTGGCTGGTTGGGAGCCGCTCATAGGCAGGTACCGCTGAATTGTTTCCTAAGATAGTAACGGAGAACATAGGCATTAGTCTTGCGGAAATTCATTGTCGAGCAGCTCCCGTTCGATCTCTTCCATTTGTACAATATCCCACGCTTCGCTTTCGGTGGGCGTACTGTTCAGCAGCTCCAATAGCTCTTCTTTGTCCAATGCATTCTCAACTGATGGCTGCAACTCGCAAATAACAAAAGACCGGTTTTGTTCGTAAAATCGTTGTTGCAACTGCAATAATGCTTGGCCTCCCTCGGGGTCGATAGAGCTGACGGCCGTCATGTTTAACACAATATTGCCAGGGGTATCAGACGATTTAACATCCCCCTGCAGGTAAAGAGACAGTTTTTGGCTTAGTTCGTCTGCCATAGTAGCAGTAAACTGCGTAGCGGTAAGGCTCACCACCTGGAAACGCTCTTTGGTATCAATTTTGACTTCCATAGGAGAAAACAGCAATTTTATTAACAGGGGTTTAAAACCTGTCGGGACCTGTTCCCAAATTTATTTGTTAATATTGTAAGAACAGTAATAATCTGTAAAATGGATAATAATTTTTCTGCGCAGGTCAAAGAGATCATATCGTTCAGCCGCGAAGAAGCACTCCGGTTGGGAAATGATTTTATTGGTACCGAGCATCTTTTGTTGGGATTGATCAGAGAGGGAGACAACACGGCCTTGCGTATCCTTAAGAGTTTTAATATAGACTTGTATGAGCTTCGCAAAGAGATCGAGCTGGCTGTAAAGGACAAGACCGGAAAGAATGTGGCCAATATCAATTCACTGCCGCTAACCAAGCAGGCCGAGAAGGTAATACGCGTTACGGTCCTCGAGGCAAAGGCCCTCAAGAGCGCCACGGTAGAGACCGAACATTTGATGCTCTCCATTCTCAAGAACAAAGAAAATATCGCCACCCAGATCCTCAACCAGTTCGATGTAGATTACGATCTATTCAGACAAGAATTGGGTATCGTCAAGTCGAATGAGCCTCGGGCTGAGTTTCCCGAAGAGAATGAAGAGGAGTTCGACGAAGAAAAGAAGTTCAGTGCCGCCAAGCCTGCCGGCAAAACGGGCGGGGCTGCCAAGAGCAAAACACCGGTGCTAGATAATTTCGGAAGGGACATCACCCGCATGGCCGAGATGGGATCGCTCGATCCTATTGTGGGTCGCGAAAAAGAGATCGAGCGGGTGTCGCAGATCTTATCGCGTCGCAAAAAGAATAATCCTATTTTGATCGGTGAGCCCGGAGTGGGTAAAACGGCCATCGTAGAAGGCTTGGCACTTCGTATCGTGCAGCGAAAGGTATCCCGGGTGCTTTTTGATAAAAGAGTTATATCGCTCGACCTGGCTGCGCTCGTGGCCGGTACCAAATACCGCGGACAATTCGAAGAGCGCATGAAGGCCATTATGAACGAGCTCGAAAAGAACCGTGATGTGATCTTGTTTATCGACGAGTTGCACACCATCGTTGGAGCAGGTGGTGCCAGCGGCTCGCTGGATGCCAGCAACATCTTTAAGCCGGCGCTGGCTCGTGGTGAGCTTCAGTGCATTGGTGCCTCCACACTCGATGAATACCGGATGTACATCGAAAAGGACGGAGCCCTCGATCGTCGCTTTCAAAAAGTGGTCATTGATCCGCCCAGTGTGGATGATACCATTCAGATCTTGAATAACATCAAGAGTAAATACGAGGATTATCATAATGTCAATTACGACCAAGAGGCCATTGATGCTTGCGTAAAACTCTCGGATCGTTATGTGACCGACCGCTTATTGCCCGACAAGGCCATCGATGTAATGGATGAGGTGGGTGCCCGCGTACATCTTAAGAACATCAACGTACCCCAAAATATAACAGAGCTCGAAAAGAAGATCGAAGACGTCAAGAACGAAAAGAACAAAGTGGTCAAGAGCCAAAAGTTCGAAGAGGCTGCTTCGCTGCGCGATACGGAAAAGCGGTTGCAAGAAGAGCTCGAAAGGGCCAAGTCTGATTGGGAAGAAGAAAGCAAGCACAAGCGTTTTCCGATAGGTGAAGAAGACATTGCCGAGGTAATCAGTATGATGACCGGTATTCCCGTAAAGCGTATGGTGCAGGCCGAGACCGAAAAGCTGCGTCGTATGTCAGAAGATATGAAGGGCATGGTCATTGGACAAGACGAGGCCATTCAAAAGGTGGTCAAGGCCATCCAGCGAAACAGGGTAGGTCTCAAGGATCCACGCAAACCCATCGGTACCTTTATTTTTCTGGGGCCCACAGGAGTAGGAAAGACCGAGCTGGCCCGTTCGCTGGCCCGCCATATGTTCGATTCCGAAGAGTCACTCATTCGTATCGATATGAGTGAATACATGGAAAAATTTACGGTGAGTCGTCTTATTGGAGCTCCTCCCGGCTATGTAGGCTACGAGGAGGGTGGACAACTTACCGAAAGAGTTCGTCGCAAGCCCTACAGTGTAATCTTGCTCGACGAGATCGAAAAGGCGCATCCGGACATCTATAATATTTTGCTACAAGTGCTAGATGATGGTCAGCTGACCGACGGATTGGGTCGCAAGGTCGATTTTAAGAACACCCTCATTATCATGACCTCTAATATCGGGGTTCGGCAGTTGAAAGACTTTGGAACCGGCGTAGGGTTTACTACTGCGGCCAAACTGGAGAACGAAGAAGAGGCCAATAAAGCGGTTATCGAAAAGGCCCTTAAGAAAACCTTCTCGCCCGAGTTCTTGAACCGCATCGACGATGTGGTCATCTTTAATAGTCTCTCCCGCGATAATATCTTCCACATCATCGATATTTTGATGAAGGGGGTCATGAAGCGTCTCACCAACCTCGGCTTTAGTCTGGAGCTTACCGAAAAGGCCAAGAACTTTTTGGCCGACAAAGGATACGATGTGCAGTTTGGCGCAAGACCGCTGCACAGGGCCATTCAAAAATACCTCGAAGATCCGCTGGCCGAAGAGATCCTCAACATGCAGGTAAAGGCAGGGGATGTGCTCATTGCCGATGCCGACGAAGAGAATGCGAAACTGTTCTTTACGTTACAGCAAACACTCTCTGCCCCCAGCAAGGCTAAGTAAGCGATCGTGGCCAATAATCCTATTATCATCACCCTCGACGGCTGGTCCAGCTGTGGAAAAAGTACCCTGGCCAAGGCATTGGCCAAGGAGCTGGGTTATGTTTTTGTCGACAGTGGCGCTATGTACCGGGCAGTAACCCTTTACTTGCTGCGCAACAATGTCGATATCACCAACGAGCAACAAGTGCAACAAGCACTTTCTGCTATCGAGTTGGGTTTTGTATTTAATCCCGCCCGCGGGGCCAGTGATATTTTGCTCAACGGCGAGAACGTAGAACTATTGATCCGCGAAATGAAAGTAGCCGAGCAGGTCAGTAAAGTAGCGGCATTGGCAGCGGTCCGAAAGTTTGCCGTGCAACAGCAACAGCGATTGGGAGCCGCCAAGGGAATAGTAATGGATGGGAGAGATATTGGTACCGTGGTATTTCCGCAGGCGGAGTTAAAGATCTTTATGACCGCCGACCAAGAGACACGCGTTAGGCGCCGGCATCTTGAGTTGTCGGCCAGCGATCCTACGATTTCCATAGAGGCGGTACGCGAGAATCTGGCCCGCCGCGACTATATGGATGCGAATCGTGAGGAAAGTCCGCTCAGGCAGGCGCCCGATGCAAAAGTGCTCGACAACACAACTCTTTCTCCCGAAGAGCAATTGAAGATCGCGCTGGGATGGGCACGGGAGGTCATAAAATAGATATCCCGAAACATTCCATACGTGAATACTTTGCCGCCTAATGGTGGCCTTGCAATTCGATCGGTCCGGTTACTTTTTTCTTTTGATATCGATCAATTCGACTTCGAAGATCAGCAGCGATCCACCAGGAATGGACATGTAGTCGAATTCTCCGTATCCGAGTGAATAGGGAATGTAAAAGCGGTATTTAGAGCCGGTCTTCATTAGTTGTAGTCCCTCGGTCCATCCTCTAATTACACCGGACAGCGGAAAACTAATGGGTTGGCCTCTGTCGTACGAATTGTCAAAACCCTTTCCGTCCAAGAAGGTGCCGCGGTAGTGGCAGGTAACGGTATCGGCTGCCGTGGGTTGCTCACCGGATCCTTGTACCAGAACCTCGTATTGAAGTCCACTCTCTGTAGTGGTTATTTCGGGTCTCTTTTTGTTTTGTGCCAAAAATAATTCGCCCTCTTGTTTGTTGAATTTTGATTTTTCGTTTTGCAAGCGTGTCATATAATTGTTTAAGATGTTAGAGCTGGCGGCATTGTCTAGCAAGGTGGGTTTGCCTTGCAAGAAATCAGATACGGCTCGAGAGAGCAGCGTAGTGTTAAGCTGAGAAACGCCCTGTGTCTTGTAATACGAGGCAAGGCTTACGCCCAGCGCATAGCTGACTGAATCAATATCGGTGGTTAAGGCTACGGCTGCAGGCGTTGCCGGGCGGGTAGCCGTAGGAGCAGTTGGTTTAGTGGTCGTAGCGGCGGCACCAGTTGGTTTTTTAACGGCCGGTGCTACCTTCTTGGTAGAACTGGTCTGAGCCAGCAGCACCGAGGTAATGGTTACGAGAAATGACAAGAGAATGTACTTTTTCATGATCATAGTTTAGGGCTGTAAAAATAAGGGTTCGAACTCTATCTGGGGCAAATTTGAATTTCTGTTTTGTAGTTTTGTGTCATGGAAAAATTTTTGCTTCCCATTCAGTTGCGCTGGGCCGACATAGATGCTAACTTTCATGTTCGGCATTCCGTCTATTACGATTGGGGGGCCATGTGCCGTATGGAGTTTTTAAGGGCTATGGGGCTCACCGAGTCGGTTTTTCATCAGTTACAGATTGGCCCCATACTCTTTAGAGAAGAGAGTCGTTTTAAGCGAGAACTTCAAATGGGAGATACTGTGGCCATTGACTTGCATCTGCTCGCCGCCCGGCGAGATTTTTCCCGATGGACCATCCGTCATCAACTTTTTAAGAATAACGAGATCTTGGCCGCTATCTTGACGGTAGAGGGGGCTTTTTTAGATACCCATCTTCGCAAACTGGCCATTCCACCGGCACTGGCTAGCGATACTTTCGGCGCCATGCCAAAGGCTACGGAGTTTACATGGCTAAACTGATCTCCGCTGCTTGTAAAGCGATCACTTTTTCGGGATATTGTAAGGCGTGTTCGCGAATGATACGTTGTATGTAGCTATTGTCGCGGTAGCGCGTTACATGCTCCTTTAGCGTTTCAAGATCGTTAGGAACAACACTGTGGGGTACATTGCCCATGCCATAGAAATTTCCTCTCTCGATCAAAATACAGGAGTAGGTATTTTTCTGAAGTCCACGGTCTACAATGGCAAAGCTGGGTTGAGACTGCAGTTCCCGGCAGGCTTCCCGAACGCGTGCATTGTAAGAAGCAGGGCTCTCCTTTCTTTGGCAGGCCTGTTTGCAATAGCCCTCTTTGATCCCCTCGCAAGGTTGTGTGGCCTCCTGAAAAAAGCAGAGGGTGGGGCAAAGATTAAATTCGCGCATCAGCTTTCGCATACGGGTGTGGGCCTCTACCAGCAGATAAAAGCGTTGCAGGGCAGGCAAGTTCTTTCGGTTCTTGTCAATGATAAGACGCAGATAACCTTGCTGGTCTTCGTAAACATAAAGGCCGTAGCTATCCTCATTGTTTTTTTGCGCGGCATTGAAACGGGGCCACCGATGCTTGATCTCGGCCGATTCGAGCAGTGAGGCCATTAGCGGTGTGGCGCATTCGGTATGCGAAATACCATAGATGTGTTTTATCCATCGCTGCTTTTGCAGACCGGGTGCATCGTTGCTAAAATGGCTGTTGACCCGGTAGCGGATATTGATGGCCTTACCTACATAAATTACTTTGCCCTTGGCATTATGAAAATAATAGACGCCGGGGCGGGCGGGCAATTTTTCCCAATGCTCTTTGGGTACATAGGGTGGGAGGATGGATTCCTTTGAATTTCTTTTAAGGCTCTTTGCAATGTGATGATGCCGGTCTTCGTCCATGAGTCGCTTAAAAAGGAGTGCCGTGGCGGCGCTGTCTCCTCCGGCCCGGTGACGGTTTTCGAGTGGGATGCCAATGGAACGACAGAGTTTTCCCAGGCTGTAAGAGGGTAGTCCGGGTAAGATCTGTCGGCTTAACCGAACGGTACAAAGTTTGCTGCAATGCAAATGATAGCCCTCTTGTTTTAGCTGTGCCTTGATGAACGAATAATCGAATTGTACGTTGTGGGCTACGAATATCTGTCCCTGTAAAAGTGCGTGTACCTTGGCTGCGATCGCCGAAAACGGGGGCGCGGTTGCCACCATCTTGTCGGTGATCCCCGTCATACGTTGAATAAAGGGGGGGATGGGTTGCTCGGGATTGACCAGCGTCTCGTAGGTCTCGGTAACCGAAGTGCCATCAAAGAGGTGGATGGCGATCTCGGTAATACCGTTGGCAGCCGCGAACGACCCGGTGGTCTCTATATCTACGATCGCATACATTCAGCAGATGAATTTCTCATTGATCCAAAAGGCTAATTTCGTTAAAAATCTGCAGCGTGGTCGATAAGCATTTTGAGATGTTCCATAATCGGTTACAAAAGCTGGCCCGCCATCTCGACAAGCAGGCCCGCAAACGAGGGGTCAGCTGTTATCGTCTGTACGATCACGACCTTCCGGAGTTTCCCTTTTGTATAGATCGCTATGCCGATAAGCTCTACGTGGCCGAATACAAGAGACGGCATGGCATGGACGAAGAGCTACATGCCATCTGGTTGCAACATTGCTTGCAGCAGATCGGGGATTCGCTCGGCATATCTCCGGAGCAGATCCATACAAAGCTGCGCCAACGCAAGCCCGGCCGGGGTGGTCAATATCAAAAGGCAGAAGAAGTTCGCGAAGAGTTTTTTAGCGTGCAAGAGAATGGCCTGTCTTTCTGGATCAATCTTACCGACTACCTCGACACGGGACTTTTTTTAGATCATCGAGATACTCGTGCGTTGGTACGGTCGCAATCGAATGGAAAAAGAGTGCTAAACCTATTTGCTTACACCGGTTCGTTCTCGGCATATGCCGCTGCCGGCGGAGCCAGTGAAGTAACCACGGTCGATCTCTCGAATACGTATCTGGATTGGGCAAAGCGAAACATGCAGCTCAATGGATTTGTCGGCCTCGAGCAAACAGATGAAAGGGAGAGTCTCTTTTCGTTTATCCAAGCTGATGTAAAGCAGTTGTTGCCATCGATCGCTGCCGCGCGTTACGATCTTATCGTTATGGATCCGCCGACATTCAGCAATAGTAAGCGCATGGATGACATATTGGATGTGCAGCGAGATCATCCGGTGCTGATACGCGAAGCCCTTCGCATACTGAGCCCAGGGGGAGTTCTTTACTTTAGCACCAATTTCACCAAATTCATTCTTGATCAAAACTTGCAAGAGAGCTGTCTTGTCAAGGATATCACTAAGGCCACCACACCGTTCGATTTTATCGGACGCGCCAACCGATTTTGCTTTCGCATTCAAAAAAAAGAGCTCCCACAGGAGCTCTCATAGAATTTTCTATCGACCGGATCGCGCAACGAAGTTGATGTTGCGTTAATGGGCTGCCGTTTAAAGCGTCTTTAGCACGTCGTTCATACTGCGTACGGCAGCGGCACTCTTGTCGAAGGCCTCTTGCTCACTTGCGGACAGTTCAAAGTCGATGATCTTTTCCCATCCGTTTTTGCCAATGGTAACAGGAACGCCCAAGCAGATATCCTTTTGTTTGTATTCGCCGTTGAGCGACACGCAGCAGGTAAATAATTTTTTCTCGTCGCGCAAGATCGATTCTACCAGTGCAGCCGCTGCAGCGCCGGGCGCATACCAGGCCGAAGTGCCAATCAGTGCGGTCAGCGTAGCTCCGCCTACCATCGTGTCTTTTACGATCTTATCTTGTTGTTCTTGGCTTAAAAAGTTGGTGACGGGTACGCTGTTCCAGGTAGCCATGCGAATGAGCGGGATCATGGTCGTATCTCCGTGTCCGCCTACAACCACGGCATTGAGGTCGGCGGGGCTGCAGCCCAAGTGCAAGCTCAATTGGTATTTAAAGCGGCTGCTATCGAGTGTTCCACCCATGCCGATAATGCGATGCTTGGGCAATCCTGTTTGTTGCAGCGCGAGATAGGTCATGGTGTCCATCGGATTGCTGACGATGATCAGAATAGCGTTGGGAGAGTGCTTGAGAATATTTTCGCATACCCCTTTTACGATACCGGCGTTGACGCCGATCAGTTCTTCGCGGGTCATACCGGGTTTACGGGGAAGCCCCGATGTGATCACGACCACGTCGCTGCCGGCCGTCTTGGTATAATCATTGGTGCTGCCTACAATACGGGTGTCAAACCCAAGCAGGGTAGCGGTCTGCATCATGTCTTGGGCCTTGCCTTCGGCGATCCCTTCTTTGATGTCGAGTAAAACCAACTCGGTGCACAGCTCTTTTCTGGCAATATTATCGGCACAGGTAGCTCCCACGGCACCGGCGCCCACTACGGTAACTTTCATTGGTAAAATTTTTTGCAAAGGTAGCAGTTTTGCGTTCAGGGTGGGCTCCCTTATCTTTGCGACCTCAATAATTTTTAATGGCAACAACAGCAGATATCAGCCGCGGGCTGATCATTAAACTCGATGGAAGCTTGTATTCGGTGGTGGAGTTCGGTGAGAACAAAACAGCCAGGGCCGCTGCCAAAGTATGGGCCAAGCTAAAAGGCGTCGATAATAACCGATCAATTGAAAAGACCTGGAATTCGGGCGATAATATCTTTCCCGTGCGGGTAGAGCGCAAGGCTTATCAGTTCTTGTACAAAGACGATACGGGCTATAATTTTATGGATAACGAGACCTTTGAGCAGGTAGCAGTGCAAGAGAACGTGGTAGATGCTCCCCAGTTCTTAAAAGAGGGTCAGGAGGTGAGCGTTCTTTTCAATACCGAAACCGAGCTGCCCATGAGCGTAGAGTTGCCCGATAAGATCGTATTGCAGGTTACCTATACGGAGCCCGGCTTACGCGGAGATACGGCTACCCGAACCTTAAAGCCCGCTACCTTAGAGACCGGAGCCTCCATTAGTGTGCCCCTGTTTGTCAACGAAGGAGAATTAATTCGCATCAATACCAAGTCTGGAGAATATGTAGAGCGAGTTAAGGAATAATTAGCCTAAAACTTGGTTTTACAATAAAATTTGAATAGCCCGGAATTTTACGATTTCGGGCTATTTTTTGCTCATTTTTGGCCATTTTTCCTCATTTTTTGCCCAAAAATCATCAAAATCAATAAAAATTGCTGTCATGCTGCCGGGTATTCCATTACCTTAGCGGCCTGAGAATACCTGATCATCAACCTAAAATTCTAAAAATTGAAAGGCATGGACTTTAAACAGATTCAGGAGTTGATCAAAATGGTCAACAAATCCAACATCGGAGAGGTGACCATCGAGCAAAAAGATTTTAAGGTAACAGTCAAACAAAAGGAGGAGCCCGTGCAGCATGTTGTGGCTACCGCTCCTGCCATGGCTGCTGCTGCACCGGCCGCGCCTATGGCTGCAGCTCCTGCTCCCGCTGCCGTTACGGTCGAGAAGCCCAAAGCGGCTCCTGCGGCCACCGACAATCTGATCACCATTAAAAGCCCAATGATCGGAACCTTCTACCGTAAGTCCTCTCCCGATAAGCCCAATCTGGTCGACGTGGGCAGTGAAATTGCTCCCGGTTCGGTGCTTTGTATTATCGAGGCGATGAAACTTTTCAATGAGATCGAAAGTGAGGTAAAAGGACGCATTGTAAAAGTATTGGTCGATGACGCCTCTCCCGTCGAATACGATCAGCCCTTGTTTTTAGTAGAACCAGCCTAAGGCAAAACTTTTCTGCCATGTTCAAAAAAATTCTGATCGCCAACCGCGGCGAGATCGCTCTTCGTGTTATTCGCACTGCCCGTGAAATGGGAATAAAGACCGTAGCCGTTTACTCTACGGCCGATCGCGATAGTTTGCATGTTCGATTTGCCGATGAGGCTGTATGTATCGGACGCCCCCAGAGCAGTGAATCTTATCTGAATATTGCCAACATCATGGCCGCGGCCGAGATCACGAATGCCGATGCCATTCATCCCGGATACGGATTTTTGGCAGAGAATGCCAAGTTTGCCCGTATCTGTAACGAACATGGGGTCAAGTTCATAGGCCCTACGCCGGAGATGATCAATTCGATGGGCGATAAGATCACGGCCAAAGAGACCATGATCAAAGCCGGTGTACCGGTGGTACCCGGCGGGCAGGGTTTATTGCAAAGTGTCGATGAGGCCAAGGGAATTGCCCGCGACATGGGCTACCCCGTTATTTTAAAGGCAACGGCCGGTGGCGGTGGAAAAGGAATGCGCATTGTGTGGGAAGAGGCAGAATTAGAAAAGGCCTACGATACGGCTAAGGCCGAGGCATTGGCTTCTTTTAAGAACGATGGCATCTACATGGAAAAATTCGTAGAGGAGCCTCGTCATATTGAGATACAAGTAGCAGGCGATCAGTTCGGCAACGTTTGTCATTTGAGTGAAAGGGATTGTTCCATTCAGCGCCGACATCAAAAATTGGTAGAGGAATCTCCTTCGCCTTTCATGACCGAGGAGCTTCGCTATAAGATGGGAGAGGCCGCCAAAAAAGCAGCGGCTGCCATCAATTACGAAAGTGTGGGAACCATCGAGTTTCTGGTCGACAAGCACCGCAATTTCTATTTTATGGAAATGAATACGCGGATTCAGGTGGAGCACTGCGTAACAGAAGAGGTTATCAATTACGATCTGATCAAAGAACAAATACTGATCGCGGCCGGTCATCGTATTTCCGGCAAGGATTATTTTCCGCAGATGCACTCTATTGAGTGTCGTATCAATGCCGAAGATCCTTATAACGATTTTCGTCCCTCACCCGGTAAGATCACCGTGGTGCACCAGCCCGGTGGCCATGGGGTGCGCGTGGACAGTCACGTGTATGCCGGCTATGTGATTCCGCCGTATTACGATTCTATGATCGGAAAGTTGATCACCGTGGCACAAACGCGTCAAGAAGCCATACAGACCATGTACCGTGCGCTGAGCGAATATGTGATCGAAGGGGTCAAGACCACAATTCCTTTTCACTTGCAGTTAATGCAAGACGAGCGCTTTCGCAGCGGCGATTTTAATACGAAATTCCTCGAAGGATTTACTTTAAAGTAAATGAGAGACGCCGTACCGATGTTTACGAACACCGGTAATGGCTGGCGAGTGACGGGTGCATTTGGTTTCTAATATCCGGCTGCCGAGTCATCTCCTCTTCTGTCGGCCACGGCTTCGAAGCTTCCGTCGGGGCGCACCATAATCAATTCGGTGCGGCCTATTCCGCCTCGCTCTTTACCGAATAAATACCCCATTTTTTGTAGCGCAGCTTTGGTGGTCTCCGAGAACCCTTTTTCCGTTACCAACTCGTCGGGTAGCCACTGGTGATGGAACTTGGGCTTGTATACCGCATCTTGCGGACTCATGCCAAATTCCAACATATTGACCAGTGTTTGAAATATCTGCGTAGGGATGGTGGTGCCTCCGGGCGTGCCCACCACTATGTAGGGTTTTCCATTCTTGAGAACCAGGGTAGGGGCCATGGAGCTAAGCATGCGTTTGCCGGGATAAATGGCATTGGCCTCTCCGCCCACGGCTCCGAACATATTGGGAACACCCGGCTTTATGCTAAAATCGTCCATTTCGTCATTGAGCAAAAATCCGGCACCGCCCACTACGGTTCGGCTGCCATACGAGTTATTGAGCGTGGTGGTAACCGCAACAGCGTTTCCCTCTGCATCGATTACGGAGAGATGCGTGGTCTCTTCGCTTTCGGCTCCTCCGGCCGTTCCGGGTTGTAATTCGCTGCTGGGAGTGGGTTTGTCGGGGGTAAAACTTTTCATTCGATCGCGCAAATAAGCCGCATTGGTAATTTGTTGAACGGGTACTTTATAAAAATCGGCATCGCCCATATGCGCCGCTCTGTCTGCATATGCTCTTCGCATTACCTCGGTCATTAGTTGAACCGACTCGGGGGATTGAAAACCCATGGCGGCGATCGGTCGATCTTCGATCATCTTTAGCATTTGATGAAGTAAGATCCCTCCGCTGCTAGGCATGGGCATTCCCATTATGGTGTATTCTTTGTACTGAAAAACATGCGCATCTCTATATTTGGCTGTATAGGCCTTAAGGTCTTCTTTGGTAATGAGCCCTCCGCCGCGTCGCATCTCGGCTACGATCAGATCGGCCGTAGTTCCTTCGTAAAAACCGGCTTGGCCTTTATCGCGAATTCTTTTTAGTGTATTGGCCAGATCGGTTTGTACCAGGGTGTCACCGGCTTTCCATTCGCTGCCTTTGACAAACACGGGTGTTTGCGTGTTGTATTTCTTTAGATCGCTTTGCAGATTATTTAGTCCGCGCGCTTCACCGGCCGTTATCACAAATCCTTTCTCGGCCAGTTCTATGGCCGGGGCGATCAGCGTTTCAAAGGGGAGCTTTGCATGGCGATGTGCCGAAAAAAGTCCTGCAATGGTTCCGGGCACTCCGCTCGATAGATGTCCGTTCTGGCTCTTGTCGGTATTGGCACGTCCATCGGCTTCGATATACATGTCGCGGTGCGCTAGGGCCGGAGCTTTCTCGCGGTAATCGAGCGCTACTTGTTTGCCATCCTTTAATTGGGCTACCATAAAGCCTCCGCCTCCGATATTACCGGCATTTGGATAGACCACAGCCAAGGCCAACTGCGTGGCAATGGCGGCATCGACGGCATTGCCTCCTTTTTGCAAGATTTGCAGTCCGGCCAGACTGGCCAGCGGGTGGGCCGATACAACAGCGCCGCGGGTGGCGATCAGCGATTTTTCGATCTTATACTGATAAGGACTTTGCTGTTGCGCCAGGGCGTTGGGTCCTGCGAGCAGGACCAATGGCAGTACAATCCAGAGTGAGCGTAAAGCAAGATGTTTCATAGGCAATTCTTCTAAGTTGCTAAGCTACGGAAACGAAAACAAACCTTAACTTGCCACGATAAAGAGCATACTATGTCTATACGAAAAGGACTTTTGACCGGACTTATCTTTTTTTGTGCCGTAACAGTTTACGCACAACCGCTTTCTCCGGCCGCATTTTTGGGCTACGAGGTGGGAACCCGTCATACGCCGCATCACCAGGTGCAAAATTATTTCAGACATGTGGCTGCGGCCGTACCAGACCGTGTCAAGTTGCTTTCGTATGGCATTACCAACGAGGGCAGGCCCTTGGTGGTAGCTTTTGTCAGTTCGCCCAAACACATCGCTTCGCTCGAATCGATTCGACTCAACAATTTGCGATTGGCAGGTCTTACGCTCGATAAAATGGCGCCGATAGAGCAAGACCATCCCGCCATTGTCTGGCTCAGTTACAATGTGCATGGCAACGAGGCCTCTTCTACCGAGGCTTCGATGGTTACGCTGTACGAGTTGGTCAAAGACGACGCTGCCACGGCCGAGTGGTTAGATCAAATGGTGGTGATGATCGATCCTTGTATCAACCCAGATGGACGGGATCGTTACGTAAACTGGTACAATAGTGTGGTCGGACAAACCTTTAATCCCCTTCCGGCTTCGAGAGAACACCAGGAGCCCTGGCCCGGCGGACGCCCCAATCATTATTATTTCGATCTCAACAGAGACTGGGCCTGGCAATCGCAGGTCGAGTCGCAACAACGTATGCGCTTATACCAGCAATGGATGCCGCATGTGCATGTGGATTTTCATGAGCAGGGTTATAACGAACCTTATTATTTTGCCCCGGCTGCGGAGCCCTATCACGAGATTATTACGCCGTGGCAACGCGAGTTTCAACAGGCCATCGGAAAAAACCATGCCGGCTATTTCGATAAAAATGGTTGGCTGTATTTTACGCGCGAGCGATTCGATCTTTTGTATCCCTCCTATGGAGATACGTACCCGATGTACAGTGGTGCCATCGGTATGACCTACGAGCAGGGCGGTATCAGAGCCGGATTGGGAATAATAAACGAAGATGGAGACACGCTCACTCTTTCCGATCGCGTGGCGCATCATGCTACCACCTCGTTAAGCACGCTCGAGGTTTCGTATCGTTTTCGACAGCGTTTGGTGGCCGAGTTCAGAAAGTTCTACCAGCAATCTATAGCGGGCCAGTTCTCTCCTTACAAAACGTATGTAATTAAAGTGCAGCCCAACGAAAGAGAGCGGGCAAGCGCCCTGCTGTCGTTGTTTGATAAAAACGGAATTCAGTACGGATACGGTACCGGCATTACCGCAAAGGGTTTAAGTTACGTTACGTTGAAAGAGGAGAGCTTTTCTGCGCTGCCTGGCGATATTGTGATCTCTACGCAGCAACCCCGTTCTGCATTGCTGCAAGTAATGATGGAGCCTGTTACCAAGTTGTCCGATTCAGCTACGTACGACATAACAGCCTGGGCGGCTCCCTATGCCTATGGTCTGGCTGCTTACGCCAGTAAGGAAAAGGTCGTGGCTGGGCCTGCCCCGGTCGCAGCGGTCGTAAAAAACGAATCCACTACTTATGGATATGCCATACCATGGCAGGGAGTGGCCTCGGCCTCGTTGGTCGGAAAGCTTTTACAACAGGGATATAAGCTGCGCTATGCAGAAACTCCTTTTTCGGTAGAAGGAAAGTCATTCAGGGCAGGTACCGTACTGTTATTAAAAACGGCCAATGAGCGGTGGGGCAACACAATTTTTAGTAATGCCCAGCGACTGGCCGACCAACACCAGGTGTTGATGCATGGCCTATCGACCGGCCTGGTCGAAAAAGGGTTTGACTTTGGGAGTGATCGGGTTCGTCCACTTTCTGCTCCCCGTGTAGCTTTATTGGCAGGAGAAGGCACCAGTAGCACTGCAGTAGGAGAGATCTGGCATTTCTTCGATCAACAGTTGAATTATCCTCTCACGTTGTTCAATGCACCTTCGCTCTCCGCATCCGATCTTAAGGAGATCGATGTATTGATAATGGCCGATGGTCGCTATCGTTCTCTCGATAGTAAAGAGATGCAGGAGTCACTTAAAGATTGGATGCGCGCAGGCGGAAAATTGATCGCTTTCGAAGGAGCGGTAGCTCAACTGGCGAAAGCTGACTTGGGGATCAAACAAAAAAAGAAAACCGAATCGACCGATAAAAAAGAGAATGACCCTTATGCATCGCTCTCTGTTTTTGCCGACCGGGAACGAGACTATCTTGCTTCATTTACGCCCGGTGCCGTTTGGAGAGTGGCTCTCGACACCACCCATCCCGTGGCTTTTGGGTACGGCGCATATTTTTATACGCTTAAGATGGATAATAACGTCTATGAGTTCATTGACGAAGATGGCTGGAATGTAGGTGTTATCAAGCAAGAGCCTCCGCTGGCCGGATTCGTAGGAAGCAAGCTGAGACCTCAGATCAAAGATGCGCTCTCTATTGGGCAACTTGCCGTGGGGCGTGGAAGCATAACTGTTTTTACCGACGATATTCTTTTTAGAAGTTTTTGGGAATCCGGAAAGCTTATGCTCTGTAACGCTGTTTTCTTCGCAGCCGATTAACGCCATAAACGCATGAAACGACTCCTTTATCTTTTTTTACTGTTTTCTCCGGTTTTGACAGTGGCGCAATCGAACAGCGCAGTGCACTTGTACCAGGGAATACAGAAATTAAATGTGCTCGGTTCTGTGCTCTACATAGCGGCGCATCCCGACGATGAAAATACCCGTCTGATTGCCTATTTGGCCAATGATCGGTTATATAGAACCGGCTATCTCTCGCTCACGCGCGGTGACGGCGGGCAAAATTTGATCGGAGAAGAGCAGGGTATCGCACTTGGTCTTATCAGGACCCAAGAGCTATTGGCCGCTCGACGCATCGACGGTGGAGAGCAATTCTTTACTCGTGCGTTTGACTTTGGGTATTCTAAAACTCCAAAGGAAACGTTCGAGAAATGGGATCGTGAGATGATCTTGTCAGATGTGGTTCGTATAATTCGTCGCTTTCGTCCCGACGTAATTATTGCCCGGTTTCCGACTACTGGCGAGGGTGGGCACGGGCATCATACCGCCTCTGCAATTTTAGCACAAGAGGCCTTTGTGGCCGCTGCCGATCCGGAGCGATTCAAAGATCAGTTGGCCTATACAACGCCCTGGCAAGCTACCCGATTACTTTGGAACACCTTTAATTTCGGCGGCAACAATACGACACGCGAAGATCAATTTAAAGTTGATGTAGGAGGATATAATCCATTGTTGGGCAAGAGTTATGGAGAATTGGCCGCTGAGAGCAGAAGCCAACACAAAAGTCAGGGATTTGGAGTGCCCGCCTCTCGCGGCGAGGCCTTTGAGTACTTTAAGACCGTTGCCGGAAAGGCGCCCCAAAAAGAGTTGATGGAAGATGTGGTCACTACATGGAATCGGGTGAGTGGAGGAATGCGCATTAAGCAGATCGTCGATAGTCTTGTCCAAACCTTCGATTTTAAAAATCCGCAGCACTCTCTTGGGGGCTTGCTATATCTGCGCGATCAGATGAACTTGTTGCTGCCACAAGGTTATTGGAAATCACAAAAGTTAAAAGAACTTCAGTCGCTGCTGCTGCCTATCTCGGGTATCTATGCGGAAGCTTTTTCTGTGCAGCCCGTGGCCGTGCAGGGCGATTCCGTTAAGTTAACGGTGTCCGTTGTAAACAGAATGGGAGTGGGTGGCCGTTTAAGAGGAATTCGTATTGAGCAAAAAGAGACCTCGCTCGATACAGGGTTGCTGGCTAATCGCCCGTTTACCATTACCTATACACTGCCGGTTTCGAAAGACAAGCCGATTACGCAGCCCTATTGGTTACGAACCCCCATGCAAGAGGGCTATTTTAAGGTCAGCGACCCCGAGGATATCGGGGTACCCGAAGACAAGGCGGCTATTGTGTGCCACCTTACACTCGAGTTGCAGGGTCGAGCATTGCAAATTGAATTACCGGTTCGTTATAAGTTTACCGATCCTGTCAAGGGAGAGCTTTATTGGCCTTTAGTAATTTCTCCTGCCATTATGGTGCAGCCGGCCGATCCGATCGTGCTGGCTCTTTCCAATTTCAAAGATGGTCGTGAGGGTTCAGTTAGGCTTAGCACACTGATTCCCGGAAAAAAAGTTTGGGTTACCGGAGATTTCGAAAAGAGTGGAAAGACACTCTTTGGAAATGACCCTAATCCGAAGTATGATTCGGTCTTGCTCGACAAGAAAGATCAAACCGTCAACTCGTACTTTACTGCCTCCGCCAATACCGAAGGGGGTAAGGTCAACCTAAAGGCCACTGACCAGACAGCCAGCACCTATTCTCAATATCGGGTGGACATTCGCTACGATCATATCCCGGCCCTCAGTTACTTTGTGCCGGCCTCGCTCTTGTTGCAGAAGATCGATCTAAAAAAACGTGGACGAAAGATCGGATTTATTGAAGGGGCAGGCGACAAGACCGTCGAAGCGCTGCAGCGAATGGGATACGAGGTGGTAATGCTAGAAGAGAAAGATATAAATATTTCTACGCTGCAGCAGTGCGATGCGATCATTACCGGTGTCAGGGCTTATAATACCCACGAGTGGCTCAATAAGGTGCATGGTCGTTTAATGTACTATGTAGAGCAAGGTGGCAATCTTATTGTGCAGTACAACACGAGTAACCAGATCGGCCCTGTTAAGGCACAGATCGGTCCTTATCCTTTTACGATTTCTCGCAACCGCATTACCGACGAAAAAGCCGCGGTCGTATTTACAGACTCCACCCATGCCGTCTTTAATTTTCCTAATAAGTTGGGTCCTGCAGATTTTGCCGGTTGGGTGCAGGAACGAAGCATTTATCATGCAGCCCCGGGTGCAGCGGGTTACCAATATTTGATACGCATGCAAGATTTCGAAGAGAAAGCCGACGAGGGAAGTTTGCTGGTCGGGCAACACGGTAAAGGGTGGTTTACCTACACCGGATTGGCTCTCTTTCGGCAATTGCCTGCCGGTGTAACGGGAGCCTATCGATTACTGGCCAATTTGATCGCCCTTAATCAACAAGATAAAAATGGATTCGAATAACACCCCTCAGCAGCGAACCCGCTCCGATATGGCTTTTTATGCGGCTATTGTGGGCGGCTTATTGCTGGGCATTTTTATTAAGAAGGTTAGGGTAGGCCTGATTCTTGGGCTGGTACTGGCTGCGCTGATCGTATTTACCGGTTGGCTTAAGACCAAAAGAAATCGTTAAGGAATGGATGCCAACGAAAAACCACCTTTTTTTAGACGATGGGCCGGATGGTATCTGTCGCTGCTTTTTTTCTTGTTACTGTTGATCGGTATTTTTAAATGGCTTACTTATTATTTTTCATGAGCACACTCGATTGGATAGTACTGGTATTAACGCTGGTGGGTATCATCACGTATGGGCTTTTTAAAAGTCGTACCAGTCATAACCTGGATGGGTATTTTCGATCGAACCGCAATTTGCCATGGGGGTTGGTGTTGCTCAGCATTATGGGTACGCAAGCCAGTGCCATTACTTTTTTATCGGCACCCGGGCAGGCCTATACCGACGGGATGCGTTTTGTGCAGTATTATTTTGGAATACCACTCGCGATGGTGGTCATTAGTATTTTCTTTGTTCCCATTTTTCGAAAAGGGAATTTTTATACCGCCTACGAATACCTCGAGCATCGTTTCAATGGCCAGACACGAACGCTTACCGCCTTTCTTTTCTTGTTGCAGCGGGGGCTCTCTACAGGCATCAGCGTCTTTGCTCCGTCTCTGATCCTCTCTTCGCTCATGGGATGGGATATTGTCTGGACCAATATTTTTCTGGGCGGGCTGCTCATTATCTACACCATCTCGGGTGGCGCCAAGGCGGTGGCCTACACCCAGCAGCTGCAGCTGATCATCGTTTTTACCGGTATGTTTTTGGCAGGATGGATGGTAGTGCGTCTGTTGCCTGCCGACGTAGGATTTACCGATGCGCTGGCCATAGGAGGTCAATTGGGAAAATTCAATGTGATCTCTACCGGGGTCGTACAAGGAAAATTCAATTGGAACGATCAGTATAATATTTGGAGCGGACTGATCGGCGGATTCTTTTTGGCTCTTTCTTATTTTGGCACCGATCAAAGCCAGGTAGGTCGTTACCTGACCGCTCAGTCATTGCGCGAGAGCCGCATGGGATTGCTTATGAATGGCTTTGTAAAGGTGCCCATGCAATTTTTGATCTTGCTAATAGGAGTGCTGGTATTTTCGTTCTATCAGTTTCAGCAGGCTCCTGTCTTCTTTAATCAGTTGCAACTCGACAAACTTCGGTCGGTTCCTGTGTACGGCGACTCGCTGCGGCTGGCAGAGGCTTCGTATGGTGCCATCGGGCAGCAAAAAAAGGCCCTTGCGCAGCAGTATGCCTCGCTGCGGGCCCGCGAGACAACTATTACCTCTATGGCAGAGGAGCAACGCTGGCTACTGCAAAAAGAACGGGTAATCGATTCGCTTCACCTTTTGCAAGATCGCTCCGACAGTGTCAGGTCTCAGGTAAAGTATTGGATTGCTACGCATCTTACGGATGGAGATAGTAACGATACCAATTACATATTTTTACGTTTTGTGGTCGATCACTTGCCAGCAGGATTGGTGGGGCTTTTGATCGCTATAATATTTTTGGCCTCTTGGGGAAGTATCGCTGCCGCCATCAACTCGCTCGCTTCTTCTACGATGATCGATTTTCACAAGCGTTTTTCCGCTTCACAGAATAGCAGCGAAAAGGAGTACCGGCTATCGAAGTGGTATACGTTGGGCTGGGGCATCTTTTGTATCGCCGTGGCGATGTTTACTTATAATATCGGTAACAGTCTTATAGAGGCGGTCAACGTACTAGGTTCGCTTTTCTATGGGGTAGTGCTGGGTATTTTTTTGGTCGCTTTCTTTTTACCGCGGGTTACCAGCGGGTCGCTTGTTTTTTGGGCGGCACTCATTGCAGAACTAGTGGTGATCGCTGTTTTCTTGCTTTCGCGAACCGGCGTTATCAAGCTGGCTTTTCTCTGGCTTAATCCACTCGGCGCCGGGTTGGTCGTACTTCTTTGTCTGTTGTTGCAGTGGGGTAAAAAAAATCGCTCCGGTAACGGAGCGACTTTTGTAGCATAGGCGAAAGATGCGCCTTATGTGCGTAAGGTTATTTTAACTCGGCCAGTAATTTATCGTTAAGTTTTACGTAATCCATATTCTTGGCGGCCAGGGCCAGTTCTTTTGATTTTTCGGCAGCAGCTCTTGCTTCTGCAGTCTTGCCTAGTTTGGCCAGACAGTTGGCGCGCTGGTGCTGCACCCAATAGGCATTGGGAGTCAGTTCAACGGCTTTATCGAACCAGGCCAGCGCCTGCTTAAGGTCCTTGCCATTTTCCATGTAGTACATGGCAGCATTGTAATAAGGAGGCTTCTCTCCTTGCATTACCTTGGCAATATTGCTCATGATCTTGCTGTCGATATCGGTGGTAATGGGCAGACTAACGCTGGTCTTGTCCCATGATATAGTAAGCAAACAGCTATTGGGCTTGATATTATCGATGGCAATGGTAAAATTCTCTACACTCTCTTTTAATTTTTCTACTGCGGTACTTACTCGTACCAGGTCCATATCTTGCTTATAGGCGCTGGGGCTGGTCACATCGGTTTGTTTGCTGATGATGATTGTCCAGTTGTCTTTATCGGGAATGCTCAGTAGTCCGTATTTGCCGGGCGCAAGCGTAACTCCGCCAATGCTTACCTCGTCGCTAAATTGAAGGGTAGTGGCATTGTTGGCTCCAGTACGCCAAACCGATCCAAAGGGAACCAGATCTCCAAATACTTTTCGGCCTTTTACAGCAGGACGTGAGTAATTGATCTCGATGCTGCCAAGACCAAAATCTTGTTTTACGGTTTGTGTTGGGCTAGGGGCAGGTGTTTTAAGTTGTGCCTGCACATTTAAGATCCATACAAGGCCTCCTACCAGCCAAAAGAGTTTTTTCATATGTCAGATTTTTTGGGGATGTAAAATTAAGACAATCCCACTACTTTGGACCAATTGCCTTGGCGACCGGTATCTGGTTAGAGGTTGGCTCCTTTTCGCTTAAAGCCAGGATGGAACTGCTCGAGCGTCTTGCGTAAGAAATCTCGGTCTAGATGGGTGTAGATCTCGGTGGTGGTAATGCTGGCATGGCCGAGCATTTCCTGTACGGCACGCAAGTCGGCACCTCCCTCTACCAGGTGAGTGGCAAAGGAATGTCGGAACGTGTGGGGAGACACGGCCTTATTAATGCCGGCTTGTTTGGCAAGGGCACGAATAATGTAAAATACCATCACTCTAGAAAGCGCGGTGCCTCGCTTGTTTAAGAAAAGAATGTCTTCCATGCCCTTGACCGGGTTCTGGTGTATGCGTATCTGCTCTTGGTAAAGTTTAATGTAACGGGATGCGTCTTTTCCGATCGGCACCAGTCTTTCTTTATCTCCCTTACCTCTTACGCGTATGTAATCGAGCTCGAGGTACAGCTGCGAGATCTTAAGTCCGATCAGTTCGCTTACCCGCAATCCGCAGCTGTAAAGCGTTTCTAACATGGCTTTGTTTCGCGTTCCCTCCGGCTTGCTTAGATCGATAGCGGCGATCATAGATTCGATCTCTTCGAAGCTGAGTGTATCGGGTAGCGTTCTTTTTTGCTTGGGCGCTTCCAGCAGTGAAGTGGGGTCGACCGACACGATCTGCTCTAACACGCAATAGCGAAAAAATGATTTGATCCCCGAAATGATACGCGATTGAGAACTGGCCGAAAGTCCCAGCTCATTGATGTAGTGAATGAATAATCGCAACGACTCGGCAGAGATTTTTTCAGGAGTGGGTGGAGTGGGTTGCAGTTGCAGATAGCGCGTCAGCAGTTCAATATCTCTTCCGTAAGCGGCTACGGAATGGTCCGACAGGGAGCGCTCCAATTGCAGCCAGGCTTTGTATCCTTTCTTGTAGGGCTCCCACATACCGCACTACTCCAACTCGATTTTTTTCTCTTTCTCTACCCATTTATCGTTACTCTTAAAACGTACCCAGATGCGAGAATCGGTAATATGCACAGAGTCGAGGTGGTCGTGTATAACATCGTAATCGATGGGCAGTTTTTCTCCAAACGTCATCATGGCTTTTTTCCC
Organism: Chitinophagaceae bacterium; assembly: GCA_044351575.1. Lineage (GTDB taxonomy): Bacteria > Bacteroidota > Bacteroidia > Chitinophagales > Chitinophagaceae > JJ008. Next base: position 3,055 of record JBILFN010000006.1, on the reverse strand, counting down.
GGTGTAGGCGTCCTCTACGAAAATATTACCACGGTCGGTGTTGACGATCAAATGTTCCGGTATCGAAAACTTGCCATCGAATGCATTGATGCCACTTGATTTAATCGAGAACTTCTCTTTTTTATCGTAGGGCAGCTTTAACTGAAAACCGCGACCAGTAATACAGTCATTGAACAGCAACCATACATAGGCATTGTCTTTGAATTTGGCGGCCACGTATTGACGATTGATGCGAACAGGCTGGCCGATCAGATAGGCAAACCCCGTTTTGGTGTACGTGTCCATTTCGGCATGATACCACTGTATGCTGTCGGGCAAGCAGCCTTTCATCGAAATACTAACGGCAGGCAGCGTAGCATGTGTGCCCGTAAAGGCTATCGTGTCGTTAGAGCAGGTCGTGTCACAGAATGTAGCCTGTCCGCCCGATCCCTGACAAGCAGGAAGCAAAAATTGAATGATGGCGAACAAGGCAACGAGTCCGGCAAGTCTCATGGCAAATGTGTTTGTACAAATTTAAATGGTTTGAATGATTATATTTGCGCCTCATGCAAAAGCCCTCCACCCATTTACTTCGTTCATTTCGTGCTAAAGCTCGTCATCGTAAAACAGCGTTCAAACGATTTTTGACCCGTCTCGAAAAAAAGCCGATACGTGGTCTTCAACAGCTGATCGCAAAAGAAGAAAAAGAGGTCTGGGCGCAGGTTGATTGTTTGTCGTGCGCCAATTGTTGCAAGACCATGACACCCACCTATACGCCGGCTGACCTAAAGCGGATAGCTCGCCACTTTGGAATGACCGTAGAGGGGGTTAAAAAGAAATGGCTAAAGCAAGAAAGGGGGGGCGACCGTGACTGGGTAAATCGCTCCACGCCCTGTCAGTTTCTAGATACCAAGAGTAACAAATGCAGCATCTATGCCATACGGCCACTTGATTGTTCTGGCTTTCCGCATTTGCCAAAAAAGTTTCGGGAGTTCGCGCATATCCACAAGCAAAATCTCGACAGCTGTCCTGCTACTTTTTTACTGGTAGAGAAACTATCAAAACAGCTGGCCGATCGCATCTAATAGTATACTTGCGATCTGCGTGCCTTATTCCATCAGCTCAGGTCTTCGATCAATTCGATCAATGGCACCTCTCCCTTTTTCCAGGTAATGGCGATAACATCGTATTGGATCCATTTTCTACCGGTCAATTGCAGTAAGACACCGGCAGCCCGCTGCAAGAAGCACATTTTTCGTCTATGAACCCGAAGCTCGGGAGGTCCCCATCTATTGGTACTGCTGGTCTTTACCTCTACAATATGAAGCCATTCCCCTCGGATCGCCACAATATCAATCTCGGTTTTTCCCCACCTGAAATTTTGTGTCACTACCCTATAGCCATTTTGCTGTAGCCATTCGGCGGCCAGTCTTTCTCCGGCGCTGCCCAGCGCGAGATGCTCGTTCATGCTGTATCTTTAACCAAGTATAAACCATAGTTTGAATGGATGCAATATTACCGTTACGGGGAGTGGTAAAACATTATGACTGGGGAGGTAGTCGGTATATAGCCGATCTGTTGTTGGATCTCAACCCCGATCAAAAGCCCTGTGCAGAATACTGGATGGGCACTCATCCCCAGGGTATGTCTCTTGCCGCAACTGCTGCAGGCGATTGGTTGCCCGTGAATCTTTTGGCCGGAGAGCTTTCTTTTTTATATAAGGTACTCGATGTAAAAAGTATGCTTTCCATACAGGTGCATCCTTCTAAGGAGGCTGCCCTTGTAGATTTCGAGCGCGAGAATCAATTGGGTATTGCGCTGGATGCACCGCACCGAAACTACAAGGATGCCAATCATAAGCCGGAGTTGATGGTGGCGCTCAGTCCTTTTTGGCTGCTACATGGTTTTAAAGAGCCGGGCTTGCTAACAGATACGTTGAGCCATACAAAGGCCTTGCAGTTTTTGCTTCCTGTGTTCGAGCAGGGAGGATATGAGGCTCTTTACAGGGCGGTAATGGAAATGCCGCAGCACGAGGTTGACCGGCATCTTCGAGGGCATATCGATACCCTTTTGCCGTTGTACCGCGAGCATAAACTTGATAGGGACGATCCCGATTTTTGGGCAGCCCGTGCCGCCCTTGAATTTTCGCAGTCCGGTTCTGTAGACAGGGGCATCTTCTCGATCTATCTTTTTAACCTGGTGCGGCTCGAGACCGGGGAGGCCATTTTTCAGGATGCCGGTATTCCGCATGCGTATCTCGAGGGGCAAAATGTAGAGATCATGGCCAACTCCGATAATGTGCTCAGGGGAGGGTTAACCAGTAAGCACATCGACGTTAATGAACTAATCAAGCATGTCCGTTTTGAGGCAGTTATTCCTCGTGTGCTGCACGCTGCGCCCTCCGATGGGTGTTTCGAGACCCCGGTGAATGATTTTAGGTTGCGTCAGTTATCAGTTAGCAACGGTTCTATGCAGACAGTTCGGGCAGAGACTCCTTCGATACTGCTCTGCATAAAGGGGTCCGTGGAGCTAGGGGCAGGGGGGCGAACCATCCTGCTTAAACAGGGGCAGCCGGCCGCGCTGCTAATGCCCGGGTTCGATATAGCTATCAAGGCCCTTTCGGATGCCTTACTTTTTATTGCCACAACGGGTATCCACATGCGTTGATAATTCAACACTCCATTTGATACAATTGGGTTAATTTTGTTATACCTCTTTTTATAAAACGAAACCATGAGCAGCGCATTAAAATTTAGTTTGTTTACTGTTATACTGGTAGCTCTTACCACGGCCTGTAAATTCTTCTTTGGTCCCGAGATCGCATTTTCGGGTTTCTCTCCCGTGTTGGCCATAGCGCTTTTTTCGGGCTATGTATACAGTAAAAAAGAGGGTTTCTTTCTATTGCCGCTGCTCTCGTTGCTGCTCAGCGATCTTTTTATACAGGCCCTTTACCAGCAAGGGGTATTTGAATACCCCGGTGTTTATGGCGGGCAATGGAAAAACTATGTATTGCTACTAAGCGCCACGCTATTGGGTGCACTGCTCAGAGGCAGAAGCCATGGCTCGCTGACCTTGG
>JBILFN010000145.1:0-3231 GCA_044351575.1 Chitinophagaceae bacterium | reverse complement strand
GCGGTTGATGCTTTTGAATTTTTCGAACTCGTGCGACTCGGCAGCAAAGGCCTGGACCACACTCATACCGGTAATGTGTTCTTGTACGAACGCATTTAGATCGGCCACGGCATTACGCACCGCCTGAAAGGAACGATTGATACTCTCCTTAAAAAAATAGGTGGCTACGATAATGACCGGAAAGGGGATCAGCGCGATCACCGTCAACTGCCAGTCGGTCCACAGCATATAGGTAAGTACGCAAGCGATCGAAAGCAGGTCGGCAATTATGGGAACCAAGCCCTCGGCAAAAATATCATTGACCGATTCGATATCGTTGATGGTACGTGTAGTGAGGGTGCCGATCGGCGTCTTATCGTACTGTCGCACATTTAATCGTACTATCTTATTGAACGTATCCATGCGCAGATCCATCACCACCGATTGCCCCAGCAACGAGGTTTGATACGAAAAACCGAATCGGATCAACGTCTCTATAAAAATAATGGCCACCTGTACCAGGGTAATCTGGACCAACAAGCGGGGCAATTGCCCAATGATGTAATCGTTGACCGTTAGCTGAACCAAAAAGGGACGCACCGGCGTAATCAGAGCCAGCAAAATTGCCAGGACCACCGAGAACCAAAATTGATTTCGGTACGGGCGGGCATACCCAAAGACCCGACGTAATAATTGCCAATCAAAAAAAGTTTTAGTCCGTTCCAACGTTTCAATTACCGCCCGCGCCCGTGGCCTTGGTGTAAGCTTTTATAAATAAAGCGCCCAGATTTTTATGAGGGGGCACGTAATCCTCAAAGATCTTATCGGTGACCATGCCGTCGAGCTCTCTCCAAAAGCCGATCCATTCAATATCGGTTCCGTTTCGTAGCTTCTCCATTAACAGCCGTAAAAAAGGATTATTGACCGGCGCATCCGCAATTTGCTTGGTGCCGATAATATGCGCATCGGGTGCCTTTTCTAAGATATCGTGTATCATATTGTAACCGCCACAAGAACCCATAAAAACGATCTTGGAGGCCGGCGACATCTGTGCTATCGTGTAAGGCGCATTGTAACTATGTCCACGATTGATCGTAACACGGGGCATCAATCCCTGTTGAGAAAGAAACGTATTTAACTCTTCTTGCGCCTTGGCATCCTCGTTGGTCTCTTCGGGCAAGGGACGATTCATATACAGGCTTACTTTTTTTCCGCGCGCCGAATGAACAGCTACCCAATACTTACTCGACTGATCGATCTTCCAGTTTTGACCACTGAACATATTGATCAAACCCGGAAATACGCCAATGCCATCCTTGTCCCCATAAATAAATAATTGCACCACTACTCTGCCACTATCGTTGCTCAGGTCTCTAAAGGGCACTTGATAAACCGGAGGAATACCCAGCTCTTTGGTCAGATCGACCTTACGAGCCGTATCGGCAGACCAAAATAAGTTTTGCAAAATGCGGTAGATGATGATCCCCTTTGCGCTTTGTTTCGCTACCGCCTCGCGGTAATTTTGCTCGATGTTCTCCAACATGCGACGTGCCACCGGTTGCAAGGTCTCGGCAATACTGGCATAGGAGTCGGCCACATCGGCTCCGTCTTCGAGCCCTTCGGTTTTTTCAAGATTCTTTACAAAGGCCTTCATGAGAATATTGGCCGGATCTTCTTTACCGGGAGCCGCCTTGCCGAAAGAGGCCAGAAATTGATCGAGCGTATTAAAGGCGGCAGCCATCTTGATAAACTTTCGGTATTTATCGAAGCGAACCTGCATGAGCAACGAATCGCCACGCCCGGCGATCTTATTCATCATTAACGGATAGACGCCGCGCACAAAGCTCGACGTATAGATAGTGCCATCCGAAGAAACTGCCAGGTAATAAAGTTCCGCTGCGCTTAGTGGTTGTATAATTCGAAAGCGAACGGCAAGATCTTTTTCGTTGTGCAACCCGTTGATGACCGTTACAAAATTGGCACGGGCCTTGTCTTCGAGTCGTCTGCTAAGGGCGCGGTATTCGATCGCAGTATCGCCTTGCAAGGCTCGGTCGACATAATCCATTTGGGTAGATACCAACAAGCGGTAATAAGCCAAGGTGTCGTCTTTGACCTGATCGATCTGCTCGACCGATACACGTCCTCTGAGAATATTGTCAACAAAGGGAAAATACTGCTGTCCACTTCGACTGCCTGCCATTTGCGCCACTAATTGCACAAAGGGATCGTCCTTGATAGATCGAATGCGCTGCCCCAGCTGGTCCGAGGCGGCGGCATAATCGTAAAACTGACGAGGATAGGTGCGAGCCACCACTTTAAGGATGCTGTCTGCGAAACTAACATTGGGGTATTGCTGCAACGTCACAAACGTCTTATTCGGAAAAAGCGTGCAGTACTTTAACAGCAGATTCTCTTTGGCGGCTGCATAGCCACTATTGCTCTCAAAAATGCGCGCCGACAATATCGTGTTACCGGCGTCGTATGGAAGGGCAACGATGATCGGCGCAATACTTTCTCCGCGCAGATCGGTCTTAAAACAGGTCTCGTAATTGGCAACAATGAGCGGAAGATAGGCCGGATTGACCCCTAGGCCACTGGGCGGGTAGAGGTTTGCTCTAAAATAACCGAGCAACGATTGAAGCCCAAAGAGATAATTTACTTTTAAACGATGGTCGAGCGTAGCATCGGTCTCGATCTTAAATCGAATGCGGTTAATCTCGTGGAGCAACGAATAGGTAATGCGTTGGTTCAGGACCGCATCGCCGGTGGGGGCAAACAGGCTATCGGCTACGCCATCGGCCTTGCAGATCGCCCGCTGTTCGACCGCGATCTGTTCGTGATTCAGCTCCCGTCTAAACTCGGGGCGATAGCCCTGCGGAAATAAAAATGGCTCCTGCGCAGAAGAACCTTGGGCATAAAGCGGACAGGCCCGGCACAAGAGCATCATTATTCCCCATAAGACCAATTGCGAACCCCCCCCCTTCATAACCTCACAAAGTTAACAAACCCCCGGCCAATGACCTGACCTGCAGCCGCTAAATATTAAGTTATTATTAACTCTGCACAGACATTCACTCACCGGCTTGAGCAGGAAAAAAAAGCAAGTAGATTTGTCAAAATTCATCGCATGGATCAAACGGCGCGTAAAGTGCTGATCGCAGACGACGAGCCCGATATCAGAGAATTCCTTCAGTATAACCTGAGTGCCGAAGGATACGAGGTGTTTACGGCAAAAGATGGCGATGAGACGCT
>JBILFN010000144.1:0-3243 GCA_044351575.1 Chitinophagaceae bacterium | reverse complement strand
CTCCAATGAATAGCAGCAGGAATTTTCTTTTCGTCGGTCTGCACCTCTATGGTAATGGTAGATGTGGTCATGAGCTATATTAAGTGCTGCAAAGATAGGCAAGGCGACTCAAGCGGTGGGAGCCGGTGGTCCTATCGTCAGCTGCTGAAAGGTTGTACGAAGCCTTGTTATCGCTGCGGCGGTATCGATGGTCGACCAATAATGTTGACCATTACGAATTAATTGCAGGCGCAGCGATTCGTCCTTATAGATCTGCATCATAATAACCGCGAGTGCCTCTTTGGTAGGTTCGGAAGCGAACAATACAGACTCATTGGCCAGTGTCGACAATCCGCTGTCTGGAAACACCAGCAATGGTACGCCTATCTGCCAGGACTGCAGCATAGCCAATGTGGCCGATCCGGGTGGGCCGGGTGCCACCAGCGCATAGGCCGATCCTGCCAGTTGCGCCACTTGCTTCGACGCAATCGCGCCGGTTATGACCAGCGCACTTCGATATTTGTAATGATCGATCTTTTTAGCGAGCGAAGGATAATGGTCGGAGAGCGAGAACGGAAGCACCAGACGCAATCCGCTTTGCTGGCGATGTTTGAAGATCGAAAAAGCTTGTAACAGCAAGGTCAATTGCAGCTCCGAAGGCAGCGTACCTGCCAGCATAAAGAATTCTCGGCCCAACGACCACTGCTCCTTGATGGCGTGCTTTTCATCAGTGCTCAGTAAGGAGTAGGCGTCCGATGCAACAGGAGTAAAAAAAGTTTCCGTACCCCCGAAAGCAAGTCCGGCTTGTGCCGTAACCCTGACTTGCTTACAGCGAGAATAAGCACGCTGGGCGGGGTGGGTCGATACGACCAGATCGGGCCTAAAGGAATGCAGCTTCTTAAATAAGAGGGCATCGGCCCAAAAAGGAAAAAAGCGATAGCGAGGTGGTAAATAGGCGATGGTTACTTGCGGTAACGCAAATGACTCATCCCATGCAGATAAGGGGTGTTCGCTGAGTACCAGATGGCGGTCTTCGGGGTACTGCATGGCCAACTGCCGGACCCACGACAACGCTATGGCCGCCTCGCCGTTGGTAACCGGATCGTTGATATAAAAAGCTATCCGCATCGAAGGCAAAGGTAGGGTGGGTGGCTGCCAGTTGTCCACTCATGCGGTCTTTCTTACCTTTGTAAGCTATGGACGCTCAAAAAATGGAGTACAATACGACCCGCAATCATCTTATTATGCGGGAATACGGCCGCCATGTGCAACGAATGATCGAACATGTGCAGCAAATCGAGGATCCCGAAAGACGGCAACGCAACGCACAGGCTGCGATCGAGCTGATGGGATTTTTGAACCCGCAATTAAAGAACATAGAGGATTTTAGACACAAGCTATGGGATCATCTTTTCTTGATCGCCGATTTTAATCTCGAGGTCAAATCGCCTTACCCGATCCCTACACGCGAAACGCTCAAGGCAAAACCAAAGCCGTTGTCTTACCCCAAACGCTATCCCCGCTATTCGCACTTGGGTAAAAACCTCGAACTCATTATTCAAAAGGCCCTCCACGAAGAGCAACCCGATAAAAAACTGGGCTTTGCCAATGCGATCGCCTATTACATGAAGCTGGCCTATAACAACTGGCACAAAGAACTTGTATACGATGATGCCATTCAAAGTGAACTGAACACCATTACCGATGGTCAACTGACCTTTACCAACACTCCTTACATCAAGGCGTATCGCCCCCAGCAAGAGGGCCGCGACATGGGCAGAGGAGGATATGGAAAAGGCAGGGGCAAGTATCGTCCCGGCAATGGCCGCAGAGACAATCGTGCCGGAGGCAACTTTAAGAAAAAACGTTACTGACCCTCTTCGAACGAAGGTCGCTTTATGTCGCCGCTGCCACATAAACTTATCATCATTGCCGCTCCCTCGGGGGCCGGTAAGACCTCGATCGTAAAGCATCTGCTGGCTACACTTCCCGATCAATTAGGATTTTCTGTGTCGTGCGCTACCCGTGCTCCTCGCGTCGGAGAGACCCATGGAGTTGACTACTATTTTATTTCTGCCAATGAATTTACCCAGCGGGTAGCTGGCGGTGAATTTGCCGAGTGGGAGATGGTATACGAAGGAAAATACTACGGCACCCTGCACAGTGAGTTAACACGCATCTGGAACCAGCATCAAACGCCCTTGCTAGACATTGATGTAAAAGGCGGGTTGCGCATCAAAGAGCAGTACCCGCAAAGTCTTTCGATCTTTATTGAACCTCCTTCGTTAGCTGTGCTACGCGAGCGGCTGGCTGCGCGGGGAACCGAGACCGAGGCCACGCTGCAGATGCGACTTGCCAAGGCCGGAGAAGAATGCAGTTATCGCGATCGGTTCGACCATATTATCATTAACGATCGTCTCGACGAAGCTTGTACCCAGGCGGTGCAATTGATACAGGACTATTTAGGAGCATGAACAAATGGAAGGAGACTCGGTCATATGGTTTTTGATCACCTTGTTACTTATGGGGTCTTTTGCCGGTATCGAAATGGCCTTCTACCGGGCAGATCGAAAAGGACTCTTATCGGAGAAAAAAAAATATCCCGAGGCCTACCGGATTGTCGACCACTACTTTGAACGACCGGATCGATTCTTAGCTGCCACCTTACTAGGGTATACGGTATTGCTGGTCGCACTGTGCTTACAAGTAAGCGGTGTGGCACAACTAATTTGGGCGCACTTGAAGATCAGCTCAGCTTACGGCAGAATTGGGGTTGAGATCGGTTGGGTCACCCTGATCGTGCTTTGCTTTGTCGAATTTATTCCGAGAGCTTTTTGCAGCGCTCATGCCAATCGTTTGTTGCTGATAACGGCCCTCGTTTTCAGCATCGTACTTAAATTGCTTGAACCGATCGCCAGTGGACTTATGTATCTCACGCAATGGGCATTGGTCTATATTTTCAATATTCGAGTAGACCCGACAAAAGAAGCCCTGCGCCGATCGGACCCTCCGTTACTGTTTTCGTTCGTTACCAATGATGAAAGAGAAGAGCGAAATGCCCAATTGATGGAAAATGCCCGCGAACTCCCCAATGTACGGATCAGGCAATGTCTGGTTCCCCGCAACGAGGTCGTCGGAATCGAACAAGGTGCCTCGATCGAAAAACTAAGGCAACAATTTATCGAGACCAAACTGAGCCGGCTGGTCGTTTACAAGAACAATGTCGATCATATCATAGGTTACGTACATCAACTCGATCTCTTC
>JBILFN010000067.1:0-9480 GCA_044351575.1 Chitinophagaceae bacterium | reverse complement strand
ACCATTATTCGTATTCGTGATTTTCGCAGCCGTATCGTGCGCTGGGAGCCTGCCAACATTATTCAGTTCAACAGTCAGTTAATTTACCAGCCCTACAATCAGATCTTCAACGCTGCCAATATCTCTAATCAAGGCTTTAAGATCCTTGACTTTACCAATAACCAAGATAAATATTTCGGGGTATCGATTTTGAACGGAATGTTTGGCATGTTCGATAATAAGTTGGCCGATGACTGGCGCCTGGTATGGGGAGTGCGCGTAGAGAATTTTCAGCAATTTCTTACCACTAAAGACGTGACTGCCAAGCGTGTAATCGTTAATACTGAGAAGTGGGATGTACTACCCTCTTTTAACTTAACCTATTCTCCTTCTTCGAAGCATAATATCCGCTTGGCGGCCAGTCAAACGGTAGCTCGCCCGGAGTTTCGTGAGATCGCTCCGTTCTCTTTCTTCGATTACGAGGTAAATTATGCCGTAGATGGTAATCCCGACCTCAAGCGTACGGCCATCAACAACCTCGATATTCGGTACGAGTTTTATCCAAAGGCGGGCGAGGGTATCACCCTTGGTGGTTTTTATAAGTCTTTTGTCAATCCTATTGAGTTGCGGTTGAATCCCTCTAGTGTACTTGACCGCCGTAATTATCGCTTCTATAACGCCCAAGAGGCCCTTACCCTTGGTGTCGAGTTGGAGGTAAGAAAGAATCTGGTCGATTTTAACGAAGGGGTAAGCAAACTGAGCACCTTTGCCAACCTCACGTATATCTATTCGAAAGTTACCCTGGCCTCTACCACTGGAGGTGGGGCCGCCCAGACTAGTAATCGTCCCTTGCAGGGCCAGTCACCTTATCTCATCAATCTTGGTTTGCAATTCGACAACACCACTCGTGGCATAAACGGATCTCTATTGTATAACCGTATCGGAGAGCGGCTGAGTCTGGTAGGACTGAATGACCTAGGTTTCCCGGATGTATATGAGCGCCCCCGCGACCAGGTTGACCTTCAAATTGCCAAGAAAGCCTTTGCTGGTCGTGGCGAATTCAGACTTACCTGGTCTGATATTTTAAATCCTTTCTACTATTTCTATGAGAATGTAGGTGAGAAGACCTCTTATCAGGCGGCCACTGATCGTTTATTCTATTCTTTCCGTCCGGGTTCAACGATTACCCTAGGCTTTACCTATGATTTTGCTACACAAAAAAAATAAACCAACCCTAGTCTAAACTCAAAAACAAGTATATGAAGCAGCTTCTTTTCAGTGCACTGATCTCGATCTTACTTTTCGGTGCCTCCTCTTGCGTAAAAGTTACGTTCGAAGATGGTGGCGGCGGTAACGTAGTAGTTCCCACCGATCCTAACAGCAACGTAATTACCGGTGTGATCTCTTCGAGTAAGTTCTATGCCAAAGGAAAATGGATCTTAAAAGGTTATGTATATGTCGTGGACGGTGCTACCGTTACGTTCGAGGCCGGATGTGTGGTAGTAAGTGATGTAGCTGAAAAAGGCGCCCTGATCATTGAGCGTGGTGCTAAGATCATTGCACAAGGCACCAGTACCAGTCCTATCGTATTTACCAGTGGTAAGGCCATTGGTTCAAGGGCTCCCGGCGACTGGGGTGGAATTATCCTTTTGGGTAAGGCTCCTACCAATCGTCCGCTCGATCCTGCTCCCATTATTGAAGGAGGTGTAGGTCGTCAGTATGGTGGAACAGACCCCCTCGACGCAAGTGGCGTGCTTCGTTTCGTTCGTATTGAATATGCCGGTATTGCTGCCGAGCCCGGCTCCGAGATCAATGGGCTAACCTGCGGTGGGGTAGGCTCCGGTACCATTATCGAAAACGTAATGGTGTCTTTTGGTAACGATGATGCCTTTGAATTCTTCGGTGGTACTGTCAATGCTAAAAATTTGATCGCCTTTGCTACGGCGGACGATGACTTTGACTTTGACTTTGGCTTTACCGGTAAGATACAATATGGTATTGCCATGCGTAAAGCAGATTTCGTAGATGCGGGTGACGCTGGTAACGGCGTAGAGTGCGATAATGATGCCAGCGGATCGAATGCCAGCCCCATTACAAGACCACAGATGAGTAACTTTACCATTGTAGGCCCCAATGATGCGACCGGTACGGCCGCTAATCATAACTTTTCGATGCGTTGGAGAAGAAGAACACAGTTTATTGTTCGTAACTCTATCTTCATCGGGCACCCCGATGCCGGCTTCTCGATGGAATCGGATGGAACGTTGAATGACTACATGAATAACGTGTCTGAGTTTCGTAACAACTTGGTTCATGCTACAACCAGTGTGTATCGTTCTAGCAATAATGCCATTGCCACTGCCGCTCAAATTCAGACAAAAGCGGAAAGTGAAGGTTGTATCACCTTGGCTACGTCTGCCGCTGCCGGGCTGACCAGTCCTTTTTATTCTACCAATCCCAACTTTTTACCTGCCACTGGTTCACCTGCGCTGGCAGGGGCTAGTTTTACGGGTATGAACTCTTTCTTTACGCCCACTACATTTAGAGGCGCCATGGGAACTACCAATTGGACCAGCGGATGGGCCAACTGGGATCCTCAGAATGCATCCTATTAATAATAACTTGTTTTACAAGGCGCGCTGTAGCAATACAGGGCGCCTTTTTTTTGAAATTTCTTTTTTTCTAGTAAAATTGCGCATTGCATGAAGTCATATACTTTTTTTTGGGTTGTAGTGCCTGTTTTATTTTTATTAATTGCCTGTCAGCCCTCCGGAACGCCAAATCTGTTGTCTGAACTGAATTCCTGCGATAGCGCAGTGGTCATGTATTATAAAACGCCGGGAAACCCTCGGTTTTTTCAGATGGTCAAGGTCTATAAACCTGAATTACTCAACAGCCTGGCCGCCAATGCCAACCAGCCCGCTCTTATCGGGCTCAACGACTGCACATCGGAGGGTAAGATGTATTACTATGGTGACAGGGGGGAGGTATATGTACTCTATTTTGCCGCCACTGATAGCTGCAAACGCCTGAGTTTCATTAAAACGGGCGAAAAATACGGAGTCAAACTCACCCCTCGTAATGCAACCATCTTAGACTCGCTAAAGAAGTTCTCTTACGAGCCCGTCGGCATCCGATAAGTGCAATATTAATTTTTGTGGGGTGTGGTAAAACTTAATATAGAATTTGCCTATTTGAACAACAGCTCTCCTACATTTACTATCCAATCCTTTTTTATGAGCGCCGTTGCTGTACTGTCTCACCATGTTTTGATCGAGACCATCCGTTCTGCCCGTAGTCAAAAAAAAGTAATAGAAGTCATCGATAAAACGGTACAACCCCTTTGTGCTGATAGCCTCGAATCCTATATCGACTTCGTAAGGTTGGTGCGTGCCGAGTTAAGTATCATCGATCCTATTGAAGTAGCTGATCCGGAGGAATGGAACCTGATTCAGTTCTCACGCATTTATTTGCATCGACTCATGGAGCGCAAGCCGCTTGCCAAGCAGTAGTAGATATTGCCAGTTCATCTTTTTTAGTACCTATCGTCCATAAATATTCCAGCGACTCCTGTGTACTTCTACTGTAATCTATCTGTACTACAGCGGCCGTCTGTAGCCAATTCGTAATATGATTTATCTCTAGACACTGGGAAGGTAATAAGGTAGTTATGCCTAACCGGTTTAGTGCAGCTGCATTGCAATATTGCTCGTATTGCCCCTTAATGGGAATAGCCAATATCTTTTTTCCTAGGTGCAGTGCTTCGGCCGGGGTCTCAAATCCGGCTCCGCAAATAATACCGCTGCACCCGATCAGACTTTGGTTAAAGGCATCTTGCTCAATGGGGCGAAACAGCAGATGACCTTCTCGATGTACCACCTTGGTTTCTCGCGAGAAGATTTCGAAAAGGGGACCACTGATCGGGGTAAGCAGTCGTTTAAGTGCTAAATCGCTTAATGCAGGAAGGTAGACAGTTACATGGTTCCCGTTGACTGGTCTAGCTTGTACAATCTCTTCTTTGATGATGGCCCCAAATATCGCAGGATGATACTTCTCGAAATGAAGTCCGATATGATGTGTGGCTTGCACGTAGTCTTTTAGCAATAACTCTCCGTGCCATTGTCTATATAGAGGGCGGGGTGTTTCGGAGTAGCGAAAACTGGCCTGATGTCCAAAATGAACGGAAGGCACACCTTGGATTCGGCAAGCGGCCGAGGTCAGAAAATCAAAATCATTAATGACAAGGTCATATTTTTTAACGGGAAGCTCTTTGATTTCTTTGAACAGTTCGAGCGGATTTCGTTGAAAAGCGATTTTAGGGTAGTTTAATCCACCTGCATTATTGTAATAGAGGCTTATACCACGGCTACGATACCGAACAGGTAATTGCGGGGTTAGATGACTATTGTTCCCGCTTAAAAATACATCTACCGTTCCCCATTTTTGAAGGTGTGGCAGCAGTGTCATAGCCCTGCTAATATGGCCATTGCCCGTTGCCTGCACGGCATAAAATATTTTCATGGGTGATTACGGTTGTAGGCGGTGAATATGTAGACCTATTTGATCGGTGACCACATTTAGCATCGGTAGCTGCTTCTCTATGCTCAACACAGGGGTTTGCTGGTAGTCCTCTTCTTTATAATGGTAAATGCTCCATTCTTGCTGAGTTAGTTCAAGAGCTGTCAGGTTTTCGATCCAGTCACCACTGTTCAGGTATGTCACCGATCCGTTCTCTGTTTGAATGACCCGTAGTTGGGGTTGATGAATATGGCCGCAGATCACGTAGTCGTAGCCTTTGCTGATCGCGAGCTCGGCCGCTGTTTGCTCAAAATCACCAATCCACCGTACCGCTTTTTTTACACCGTTCTTTACCTTTTTACTTAGGCTCATTTTGGGTTGCCCCAGCCGAGTCAAAAGCCAATTTATAAGCCGGTTGACCAAGATCAGCCAGTCATATCCCCAACCACCCAGCTTGGCAATGATCTTGGCGCTTCCTTTAGTAGTGGCATCGAAGACGTCCCCGTGAAAGATCCAGGTTCGCTTGCCATTCATTTCTATGACCAATTTGTCCGTTAATTGAAAATTACCCAGCTGTAGGTCGCTATAGCGACGCAGCATCTCGTCGTGGTTGCCTGTTACGTACACCACCCGGGTACCCTGGTCGAGCAGGCAAAGAATCTCTTTTATGACCTGTAAATGCGCGGGCGGAAAGTAGCTTTTGTTGAACTGCCAGCCATCTATAACGTCTCCGTTCAGGATTAGAAGTTGTGGAGAGATACTTTTCAGGTACTGGACCAACTCGCGTGCATGACAGCCATAGGTCCCGAGGTGAATATCGCTTAAAACAACAACTTCGGGGTGTCTTTTATTCATGCCAGTGTTTTTCAAAGTAAGAGTACCAATATGAACCCGAGATTAACGGCACATTATGTAATCGTAAAGTCAATGCGATAAATGAGCGGGATATGTGATTAAAATTATTTCAACGGCTTAGTAGATTATATATATTGCATCACATAATCTTTGTTGTTTTGAAACTCGCCGCTATCGATATTGGCAGTAACGCTGCCCGCCTTCTGATTGCTGATGTGGTCGAGTACCCCGGCAGTAAACCCGAGTTTATTAAGACGGTACTGGTACGCGTTCCTTTACGCTTAGGATTCGATGTGTTCGAGAAAGGCGAGATCTCTGCTAAAAAGGTCGAACAGCTTTGTAAGACCATTAAGGCTTATCGCCTATTGCTTGATGTATATGGTATAAAACATGTAAAGGCTTGCGCTACTTCTGCGATGCGCGATGCTACCAATGCCATCCAGGTATTGCAGCGGGTAAAGGCCGAGACGGGGGTTTCGATAAAAGTGATCAGCGGCGAAGAGGAGGCTACCCTCATCTATGAGAATCATGTTGCCGATTATATGGATAGCGGGGAGTCATATCTCTATATCGATGTGGGTGGCGGCAGTACTGAGCTTACCTTCTTTAGTGATGGTGCACTGGTCTTTAAAAAGTCTTTCAATATAGGTACCATACGCCTATTAAAGGATCAGGTAAAGCAGCAGGATTGGGAAGAAATGAAAGATTTCTTGCGACAACAGACCCGGGGGCATCATCATGTAACGGCTATTGGCTCAGGGGGTAATATCAATAAAGTATTTAATTTGTCGAAACGAAAGGAGGGTAAGCCCCTTCATCTGGACTTGCTCAAAGAATACTATAAGGAATTCGGTGAGCTTACGTTGGCGGAGCGCATGCAGCGATATCGTCTTCGCGAAGACCGAGCCGATGTTATCGTTCCGGCTTTGCAAGTTTATATCAATGTCATGCGGTGGGCCGACGCAGAGGAGATCTACGTTCCCAAGATCGGGTTGGCCGATGGGCTCATCCATACGCTCTACGATGAGGTGGGTGAACGAAAAAATGTAATCAGCTGATAACCAGCTGAACAAGGTCCGGTTTTTTTCTTTGCGTAATGTGAAACAATTATTAATTATTCGTAAGGGACTCTTGTTGCAGACTCGTTTGTGATAGTTTTGAATGAATGGCTAATACCAAACAGCTTATTCCACGTGACATCAGTTGGCTAAGTTTCAATGGCCGGGTGCTGCAAGAGGCCAATGATCCAACGGTTCCGCTTCAACAGCGAATTCGTTTTCTGGGTATTTTTTCTAATAACCTCGATGAGTTTTTTCGTGTACGAGTGGCAACGCTCAAGCGTATGTCTGACTATTCGCAAAAAAGAAAAAAACTCAATATTTATTTTGAGGAAAATCCCCAGGCTATTTTAGATGAGATTCAGACCATCGTACTTAGGCAGCAAAATGAGTTTGAGCGTATTTGGAGAAATATACAAGTTGAGTTAAAGGAGCAATCTGTTTTTTTACGTACCGAAAAGCAGCTAAACAAAGAGCAGCAACATTTCGTAAGTGATTATTTTGAATCGCAGGTGCGTAATAACATCATTCCGCTCATGATTGAGTCGTTGCCGCAGTTGCCCTACATCCGCGATAAAAGCATCTATCTGGGTGTGTTGATGCGTAAAAAGAACACGGCCTATCAAGATCAATATGCCTTGATCGAAGTCCCTGTAAAGTCAGTCGGACGCTTTGTGGAGTTACCCTCTCGCCCCGGGCAACGCCATATTATTTTACTCGAAGACATTATTCGATATAACCTTCCCAAGATCTTTCCGTATTTCGATTTCGATATTTTCGAAGCTTGGCTTTTTAAGGTAACCAAAGACGCCGAACTCGAGATCGATCATGATATCTCTATGAGTTTCGTCGAGAAAATGGCTAAGGGTATCAAGAATCGCCGTAAGGGGAAGCCGGTTCGTTTTGTCTACGACAAGGAGATGGATAATGGTCTGTTGCAGTACCTGATCGGTCGGTTGGGATTAACTAAGAAAAGCGCAATTATTCCTGGAGGGCGTATTCATAATTTCAGGCACTTTATGGACTTTCCATCGGTACTTCCACCGGTGTTGCAGCGTAAGGCTTCTTTTACCCATCCGGCCCTTCGCAACAAGTTGCGCGTTACCGATCAGGTATTGCAACGCGATATCATGTTGCATTTTCCCTATCATTCCTTTAATTCGTTAATAGATTTACTCCGTGAGGCTGCCATGGATGCCACCGTCGAAAGTATCCAGATTACCGCTTATCGGTTGGCATCGGAGTCTAAGATCATTCATGCCCTTATCAATGCAGCAAGAAATGGCAAGCGCGTTACCGTTATGCTCGAGTTAAAGGCTCGCTTTGATGAGGAGGCCAACTTGGAGTGGAAAACGACTTTAGAAGAAGAGGGTATCATCGTCTTGTTAGGAATGCCCAATATGAAGGTGCATGCCAAATTATGCGTTATTACCAGTCTTCAAAAAGGCAAGCGCATCCGCTACGGATTTGTGAGCACTGGTAATTTAAATGAGTCCTCTGCCAAGGTTTATGCCGATCATTGCTTGTTGACGGCCTCGTCTTCTATTATGAGCGATGCGGCACGGGTATTTGAATATCTGTCTAACTGGCGAAGGGGAATGATGCCACTTAAAAAGTGTCGTACGTTGTTGCTGGCACCTGTTTCGATGCGAAAAAAATTGATACAGTTACTCGAATTCGAGATCAAACAGGCTAAGGCTGGTAAGAAAGCCTCTCTTACACTTAAGGTCAATTCCCTGAGCGATAGTGAGCTCATTCGGTTATTGAATAAGGCGTCTGCTGCCGGAGTAGTGATCAACCTAATTGTCAGGGGTATTTATTGCCCAAACTTTCCGCTGTCAAAAAAGGGAATTCGTCCCTACGCTATAAGTATTGTAGATGAGTACTTAGAGCATGCGCGTGTGATGATATTTAACCATGGGGGTAAAGAAAAGATATTCATCTCCTCTGCCGATTGGATGGTACGCAATATCGATCACCGAGTAGAAGCGGCCGTAGAGATCCATCAGGCGGATATTCGAAAAGAGTTAAAAGAGATCCTGGCTATTCAACTGGCTGATAATGTAAAAGCACGTTTACTAGAAGATATGTTGCCTAATGAGTATGTTCAGGGAATGGGTAAACGGCCCGTTCGTTCACAGATCAAAATTCACCAGTATTTACATGGGCTGGCCGGTGGCAAGTAGACTAGGATTTGCTACTTGGTTGATAAGGTAAAACCAATCGTCGTTCCTACCTGTTCGGTACTTCGCACATGAATGGTCTCCCCGTGTGCTTCAATTATGTGTTTACAAATAGCAAGCCCTAGCCCCGAACCTTTGCTATCGCGTGTGCGTCCTTCTTCGGTCCGGTAAAAGCGCTCAAAGACACGACCGACTTCTTTTTCGGGTATGCCCATGCCATCGTCGGTGATCTCTACCAATACGTGTTGCCCGTCGGTACGGTATATGCTCGCGCTAATTGCACCATTGGTCTTTCCATATTTAATGGCATTTTCTACCAGGTTCAACAGCACTTGTCTGATCTTTTCTTTGTCGGCGTTGACGGTAAGGGGCGATTCACATCCTTTTTTGATACCGCATTGAATGTGCTGTTGGTCGGCCTTTCCGGCCAGGCTTTCGAATACTTCTTTTATCAACTCTTGTATCACAAAAGGCTGGCGCACCAATACCAGTTCGCCGCGTTCCAGTTTTGAGATCTGATCTAGGTCGCTGAGCAGTGTCGTAAGGCGATCAATATTACGAGATGCATTTTCGAGATAGCGACGATTGACCTGCGGATCGCTGATGGCGCCATTTAGCAAGGTCTCAACATAGCCCTGAATGGCAAAGACGGGTGTCCGAAATTCGTGTGAGAGATTTTGTAAGAATTCCCGTCTGAACTGTTCGTTTTGCCGCAGCAGCTGCATTTCTTTTTCGTTCTCGTTGGCCCAGTTCTCTACATCTTGGCTTACTTCTTCGATTGTTTTGGCAGGCAGTACGTATTTATAGTAGGTTTCTTCTTTTTTAGTAGCCTTGGTGTTATGAATGAATTTATAGATCAGTTTGATCTTGCGATTGATGAATTCCTC
>JBILFN010000005.1:0-28407 GCA_044351575.1 Chitinophagaceae bacterium | reverse complement strand
TAGAGATATTGGCAGCGTTGAAGATCTGATTGTAGGGCTGGTAAATTAACTGACTGTTGAACTGAATAATGTTGGCAGGCTCCCAGCGCACGATACGGCTGCGAAAATCACGAATACGAATAATGGTTGAGCCTCCGGCCTTGAAAGTTTGCTTGTGCTTTCCTAAAGTAAAGGGAACCACCAGCGATCCGTTGGCACCATAACTATAATCCTTAAGGTCGCTGTAGAAACGACGCGTATCGTCATCATTGAACTCAAAAGGTGTGGACGTTCCGCGCGCGCGGAAGTAAGCATAGGTTCTAAGATCGGGCTGTGTTTTCCAGTTATAGCCGAAGTTACCGTTCCAGTTAAGTTTGACACCGCCCTTGGTCAACTGATGCGTTCCTTCGAGCTGGCTGGTATAAAGAGAGCGCTGGTTAAGGACCGAAGAACGAAAATCAAGATCCTGAATACGATCGTAGTTGACTCCGGTACGGGTATAGTAGAGATCCTCAAAAAGCTGGTTGAATAAATTCTTGAACGAAATCTTGTGCTTTCCCTTTACGTAGGTGATGTTGGCAATGGCACCTGTATTGACACTGTATTTATTTTGCGCATCGTACATCTCGACCAGCAGATCACCATCGTCTTGATGCAAATTGCGTTCTACGTCGAACTTGAGCATGCTATTGCGATACTGTACCGCCAGTATCGTACCCAGCGTACCGCCGTTCTTAAATTTCTTATTGACTCCCCAAGTAAGGTTGTACGTCTGAATGGGTGTGGCCTGCGAGGTAACCTCACGACTTACCTCGTTATTGAATTCTTTGCTCAATGATACTTGCTGGGCGATACCCGCGTTATTGACACTAAGTACACGATACGCCTGAGGCGAAGCAGGAAATCCGGCTGGCATAGAGCGGGTACCATCATCAAAACCCAACCAGTCGGTCTTATTACGTTCATTGCTGATAAAATCCTTAAAAGTAGATTGATTGTTGAAGCCCCAGCTAACCCCTACAGTCAGTACACTGCGAGCAGGTACATCCTTAGTATTGATCTGTACCAAACCGCCGGCAAACTCACCCGTCAGATCGGGCGTAGCCGTCTTGTTGATGATAATATTGTCGACCATCATCGAGGGGATTACATCGAACGAGAAAGCTTTTTTGTCTGGCTCTGAGCTTGGTAATTGAGCGTTATTAATCTGGGCCGCATTGTAACGATCGCTCAAACCGCGAACGACTACGAACTTATTGTCTTGGATACTGGTACCACTTACGCGCTTGAGTACCTCACCGGTGTTCTTATCGGGCGTGCGACGAATAAAGTCGGCTGCCAGTCCACTCGAAAGCGCCATATTATTGCGCTGAAAACTCAACAACGCATTAGTGTTTTCTTGACGACGAGAAGAGCTGGTAATGGTAACGGCTTGTAAGTTCGAGCTGGCCTTCTCGATCAGTACGACCTCAATAATATTCTCTTGATTAGGCTTGATCTCTATATCGGCAATTTCTTTTCCTTCGTAGCCGGCATTGGTTACTTTGATGGAATATTTTTTACCCGCTTCTAGATTTGTGTAAAATTTTCCCTCTACGTCGGTAGAAAAATTCCGAGTAGCCCCATCGCCTTGCAACGAAATGTTAGCGCCCACCAACGGTTCATTTCGAACATTGGTAATTTTAATTGCAACCGGTACTGATTGAGCGGCAACCCAGAGGCCCTGTAGAAAAACAATAGTCGTTAATAAGATTCTAACCCTTGCCAGCATGTGAATCAATTTGAGGCAAAAGTGTAGCAATCAAATTAACTACACTTGAATGCAGGGTTAAGCTATCATTATCGCATTATTACCGTAATGTTAACAGGTTTAAAGCTTTGATTTATAAGACCTTAAATATATTCCTCTTCTACTGGCCTAGCCCCTCTTTGACTTACACTGAGCAGATATTAAATTAACATTAATTATTTCTAGGGGACAAACCCCCACCCCACATACTGTATTTTCGCAATTCACTTCCTGTTGATCAACCCAAACTCTTCAACGGGGCTAAATTGAACGCATGTCCGGACTCAACTCCTTTCTCAAGATCTTTATGCCCAAGAATGCTGTGTTCTTCGAACTCTTCGAACAAGTAGCCGAAAACTTGTCGATCATGGGCACTCAGCTCAAGGCCGTAGTGGCAGAGCATGACATCGACAAAAGGGTCGCACTGATCGCCGTTATCGAAGACCTTGAGCACCAAAATGACGACCTGACCCATAACCTGTTCACAGAATTGGGGCGCAACTTTATTACCCCCTTTGATCGCGAGGATATCCATGCGCTGGCCACATCTCTAGATGATATCGCCGACTATATTTATGGATCGGCCAAAAAGATGAACTTCTATCGTGTCAACACCAACGATATGGGCATGCAAAAATTTGCAGAGCTCATTGAACAAGGTTGTCAACAGATCAAAATAGCTGTTACTCAGTTGCGTGATATGAAAAACATCAAGGCCATTACTGAGGCTATGATCAAAATAAACAGTATCGAAAATCAGGCTGACGATGTGTTCGATATGAGCATCGAAAGACTCTTCGCTATCGAAGAAAATGCCAAAGAGGTCATCAAGATCCGCGAGATCTATCAGGTAATGGAACTGGCCACCGACAAATGCGAAGATGCCAGCAATGTGATCGAATCCATTATCATCAAATACGCTTAACCAGGCACATGACCCCTTTTTTGATCTCCATTATCGTCTTGGCATTAGTGTTTGATTACATCAATGGCTTTCATGATGCCGCCAACTCTATCGCTACGGTCGTATCGACCAAAGTACTCACTCCTTTTCAGGCCGTACTTTGGGCAGCCATCTTTAATTCTGTTGCCTATTTTATATTCAAAGATCACGGTGTAGCCAATACCGTGGCAAAAACCGTAGATGCCAATAAAGTGGAATCCGCCATTATGATGCAGGTGATCTTTGCCGGTCTTATCGCAGCCATTGCTTGGAATCTGCTTACTTGGTGGTTCGGCATACCCTCTTCTTCTTCGCACACGCTCATTGGTGGTTTTGCCGGAGCCGGTATTGCTGCAGCAGGTATGGATGCTGTCAACACCACGGTGATCATAAAAACAGTGAGCTTTATATTTCTGGCCCCGCTTATTGGTATGCTGATGGCCTTTCTTATGTCGTTGTGGTTCTTAAGCTCGTTTCGCAAAGGCTGGACCTCTAAGATATTTTCGGTGCTCGTAATTGCCTATGTTATTTATTTTCTGCAAGCCAACCTGGTTGTCGACGCAGCAAAACTTTCCGGCAAGACCGATTATCAGAACTACTGGACCCAGGTTATTTTTTACTCCAAGAACTTTAAGTGGATATTATTGGCCCTGATCTTACTGACCATGGCCATATTTGCTCTGTACCTTAGTAAACTCAACGCCCATCGCTCCAATCTCTGGTTTAAAAAACTACAATTGGTCTCTTCGGCAGCCTTTAGTATCGGACACGGGGGCAATGACGCTCAAAAAGTGATGGGTATCATTACCGCAGCGTTGATTGCCGGCGGCAATATCTCGAGCTTCGAAGAAATGCCTCAATGGGTTCCCATTGCCTGCTATGCCGCCATAGGGCTTGGCACCATGAGCGGTGGTTGGAAGATCGTCAAGACCATGGGTACGCGCATTACCAAGGTAACCCCCTTCGAAGGAGTAGCTGCCGAAACTGCCGGAGCCATCACCTTATTTATGACCGAGGCACTCAAGATCCCTGTCAGTACCACGCATACCATCACCGGGGCCATTATGGGAGTGGGTGCCACCAAACGATTATCGGCCGTCCGTTGGGGCGTTACCATCAATCTGATCTGGGCCTGGATCCTGACCATTCCGATCAGTGCACTACTGGCGGGCTTGATCTACTGGTTGATGCGATTCTTCTGATCTTTCTCGGTCGACTTTGACGAGAATTACGGAGTTTTGTCGCGTAACTTATCCTATGCCTAAAATTGTTGTTACCGGCGGCTGTGGCTACATTGGATCCCACACCATTATCGACCTTATCGAAAACGGATACGAGGTTATTTGTATCGATAACAATTCTCGTTCGCATGCTGCGGCGCTGCAAGCAGTTACTGAGATTACCGGCAAAACCGTCAAGCATTATAAGATCGATCTCTGCAATTATGATGATACCTATGCGGTTTTCGAAGAGCATTCCGATATCTCTGGAGCCATTCACTTTGCCGCTTATAAGGCCGTGGGTGAGTCGGTCGAAAATCCCCTGCTCTATTTCGACAATAACCTGCAATCGCTGATCAATTTGCTAAAATGCATCGATGAGTTCGGAGTCTCTCATTTTGTATTCTCGTCTTCTTGCACCGTATATGGCAATCCCGACCAGATACCCGTTACCGAAGCCACCCCTATCAAACGGGCCGAATCGCCATACGGGTCTACCAAACAGATCAGCGAACAAATTATTCAAGACTACGCACGCAACTCGGCGGCCACGCATATCTTATTGCGATATTTTAATCCGGCCGGAGCTCACCCTTCGGCATTGTTGGGAGAACTCCCATTGGGCAAACCCCAAAATCTGGTGCCTGCCATTACACAAACTGCCATCGGAAAAATCGACAAGCTGATGGTGCACGGCACCGATTACCCCACCCGTGACGGCTCTTGCATACGGGATTATATTCACGTATGCGACCTGGCCCATGCCCATACCCTGGCCCTTCGCCATTTAGAAGAAGAAAAAAACAAAGAAGCGTGCGAAATATTTAATCTGGGTACGGGTACCGGCAACACCGTGCTAGAGGCCATTACCGCTTTTGAGCAGGCCAGCGGTCAGCCCCTTCGCTACGAGATCGGACCCCGCCGGGCAGGCGATGTGGTAGCTATTTATGCCAATAACGACAGGGCCCGCTCGGTGCTGGGATGGCATACCCGCTATACCCTCAGCGATATCATGAGCACGGCCTGGACTTGGGAGCAAAAGCTTCGTGATAAAAAGACCGTCTTTGGTGCATAAATCGATCGCCATATTTTTTTTGACTTAACCCCCTGCACTTACTTTTGCCCCTATGCTAAAAGACATTCAATCGACCGGTACAAAAGACACCCGAAGTGGTTTTGGGGATGGTATTGTAGAGGCCGCTCGCAAAAATGCGAACGTGGTAGCGCTTACCGCCGACTTGGCGGGTTCGCTCAAGCTCAATCAGTTCATGAAAGAATTTCCGGACCGGTTTATCCAATGTGGAATTGCCGAAGCCAATATGATCGGAGTGGCAGCGGGTCTTACCATCGGTGGCAAGATTCCCTTTACGACCACCTTTGCCAATTTTTCTACCGGCCGCGTCTATGACCAGATTAGACAAAGTGTTGCCTACAGCGAAAAAAATGTAAAGATCTGTGCTTCGCATGCGGGTCTTACGCTTGGCGAAGACGGTGCCACGCACCAGATCTTAGAAGATATTGGAATGATGAAGATGCTGCCCGGAATGACCGTGGTAGTGCCTTGCGATTATGCACAAACCAAAGCAGCTACCGAAGCAATCGCCGAAACAACGGGTCCCGTTTATTTACGCTTTGGTCGTCCGGCCTGGCCTATTTTCACCAGCGACCGTCCTTTCGAGTTGGGCAAAGCCCAGCATTTCTCTACCGGTAACGACATTAGCATTTTTGCCTGCGGCCATCTGGTATGGAATGCTATTCAAGCGGGCGCAATCTTAGAAGAAAAAGGAATCAGCGTAGAGGTCATCAACATCCATACCATCAAACCCCTCGACGAGGCAGCCGTAGTGGCTTCGTTACAAAAAACACGTTGTGCCGTTACCGCCGAAGAACATAGTATCTATGGGGGATTGGGCGACTCCATTGCGCAAGTAGCAGCCAGACATTGTCCGGTACCCATCGAATACGTAGGAACTCGCGATACCTTTGGTGAGAGCGGAACCCCGGCCCAGTTGCTCAAAAAATATGGTTTGGACGTACCCGATATCGTAGCTGCCGCCGAGAAAGCCCTGCAACGCAAAGGTTAAACCTTGCGCTATCTTTAAGGTCTAACCCAGGCAGACCTTAATGGCCGATTACTCCGACAACGAAATCTTACTCCGCTTTCGAGTGCCTGCCACTCGAGAAGCCGCCTTTACCGACCTGATCAAAAAATACCAGGAGCGGCTCTATTGGCATATTCGTCGGCTGGTCGTTACCCACGAAGACAGTAACGATATTTTGCAAAACGTTTGGATCAGGGTCTGGAAATCACTCGACAAGTTCAGAGAAGAGAGTCAACTCTACACATGGCTTTACCGGATCGCCACCAACGAATGCCTTAGCTTTATAGAGCAACAAAAGAAAAAAGCGACCCTGCCACTCAGCGACGAAGAGAACGGCATGGAGCGGCAACTTAAAGCCGATCCCCATTTCGATGCACAAAAACTGGAGTGGAAACTGCAGTTGGCCATTCAGCAGTTACCCGAAAAACAAAGGGTCGTATTTTCGCTTCGTTACTTCGATGAAATGCCCTACGAAGAAATGAGCAACGTATTGGATACCAGCGAGGGAGCGCTAAAGGCCAGCTACCATCACGCCGCTAAAAAAATTGAACGCTTTTTATTGGATAATTAAACCGCACCCTTTTAAAAAGGTCTTAAAAAAGATGTCCGAGCAGCCATACGATAATAACGAATCAACCCATCACACACCGGGTCTGCCCTCGCCGGCGCCCGCCATGCCCCATACGGTACCGGCCGGTTACTTTGAGCAGCTTTCGAACATAATCGTGGAGCGCATCCGCTTAGAGAGCGACGAGCTGCCCGCCGTACTTCGCTCCTTAAAAGAAAAAAATGCGCAACAGCCCGGATGGCCCTACCAGACACCGACGGGTTACTTTGAGCAACCACCTACAGCCTTTTCTGCCCCCGATAACCAAGCGATCGTTATCCCCTTTCGCAAACGCCCACTTTTCAGATACGCAGTGGCAGCGGCAGTACTGGTCACAATTTTTGGAGTGGGTCGTTGGTACCAGCAACGCTCTTTGCCCGATATCGAAACGGACCCCGCCAATTGGGTACGTAATGAAATAAAAAAAGAATCGACCGAAAAGATCGATAGTTATATAGATGGCAGCGTGGTAGAGACCATAGAGCCAAGCGCCGCCCATAAAAAAGAGATCGCTCAGCTCACAAAAGATATCGACGAAAACGAGATCTTGCTGTTATTGAGCGAGACCGATCTGCTCGCCAGCGCATCAAGCGAATCGGGTGGTTCACAAAAAATATTGAATTGATGAAGAGGCTTTCATTTCTTTCGCTGCTGCTAATAGGTATCATGAGCTTCTCTGCTGCCTTGGCCCAGCCTCCGATGGGGCCACCCCATGGACCAGAAGAAGGCCCGCCCGGTAAGCGGATTGCCGATCGTATGGGTACGTTTATCGAAAGAAGGATGCGCCTGAGCGAAACGGAGCGAACTGCATTTATGCCAATTTTTGTTCGCTACGAAAGAGAGTATCGTGATATTCTTAGAGGCAACCGCCAAGATCGTCTGCTGTTGCAACAACAATTGATCGACCTTCAACTACGCTATCGAAAAGAGTTCGGCCCCGTAGTGGGAAACCGTCGCGTAATTGAGATCTACGATCTACAACAATATTTTATTCGCGCGCTGCGCGACCTGCAACAAGAGAGAAGGGGTGGTCCCGGTGCTCGAAGTCCGCTGCCACCCAGACGACCCATGCCAATTAGACCAAGACAACAGGGGCCCTTTTAATACGCATCTGCTGCCTCAACGACGAAAGACCGCATTGGTCACATCATGATAGAAAAGAAAGGTCCAGTGCTCTTTTTCGGCTACTTGCCACCAGTTTGCCCTTAGTTCCATCGCCTTTTTACCATTCTTATCGTACTTAGCTACGAACCGATGCTTCATTTGCTGTAATTGCGGGGCCTCGTCACCGCCATAAAAAACAGTTTGCCCATTCTCAGCGATCCAGATCACTTGATGAAACGGACAATGTCCGCCAGAGAGTTCACAACGGATCGTTTCGCTAATCTGGGTAGATCCGTCTAATAACGCCAACCGATCGTACGAAGAGAGCCATTGCAAAAGCGAAGGCAAATAAGAGGCCGTTGGTTTATCTAACGCATAACCAAGCTCTTCGCGTTGCACATAATACATCGCAGTAGGAAAAGAAGGATGCCATACGGTAGATGCATTCACGTCGGCCCTATCGGCATAGGCGATCCCTCCAATATGATCTTTATGCAAATGCGAGAGAATTACTTTGGTAACCTGCTCGGGCTGTACGCCAACGGCCCTCAATTGGCGGTGTAATTGCAATTCATCTCCTATGCGGTATCCTAATCCTGCGTCCAATACGATCACATCTTGAGAGGTGATAACCACAAAGGGCTGTATCTCTACCAATAGACTGCCGGCAGGCCGCGCTGTAAGTTGGTCTTGCGTTGCATCGAAGGGAACAAATGTCTTAGTTTGATCGACCGTAAATTGTCCTTCTGATAAAGGGTGAATGATCATAAGCCGCAAAGGTACGGTTAGCGAAGCACCATCTGTCGGTCTGCATCGAGGCGGATCAACACGAACAATAACATGGTAAAAGTTAGCAGAGAGGTACCGCCATAACTAATAAAGGGAAGGGGTATGCCAATAACGGGGGCCAGCCCGATGGTCATGGCCACGTTGACGACCACATGAAAGAAAAATACCGAGAATACCCCGTACGCATAGACCCGACTAAAGACACTTCGTTGTCGCTCGGCGATGGTGATCATTTTAAGTAACAAGATTAGATACAGCCCCAGCAGTAACATGCTGCCGGCAAATCCAAATCCTTCTCCTACGGTACAAAAAATAAAATCGGTGCGCTGCTCGGGTACAAAATCGTAACGAGTTTGCGTAGCACTCAATAACCCCTTGCCGAAAAACCCGCCACTACCAATGGCGATCTTGGATTGGCGCACATTATAACTACTGCCGCTTTCTTTTTTCTTTTTGGCCTCCGTTTCCGATAACTGACCCTGCATAGGGTCGTAGGGATTGTCTTTTCCGAACAGATTGTAGATGCGCTCTACTTGATGACGCTGCAATACCTTCTCGAAAATAAGAGGCACGGCAAACCGCTGAATGCCGACCGCAATGGCCCAGATCAATACAATAGAGGTAAATAGCTGTCTGCGTCTTCTGATCTGCCGACGAGAAGACCAGATGAGAAACAACGCCACACCGGTCAACAGGATGGCCAGCACATTAGGGGGAATAAGAATACTGGCAATAATCAGCAGGGCCAGCGAAAATGCGATAGTGGGTATAACCGCCGGAAGCCCCTCTCGATACATCACCATAAAAAAAGCAAAATAGACCAGCGCTAACCCGGTCTCACTTTGCAAGATGGCCATTAGTGCAGGCAGCAGTACCACAATAGCGGCCAACAACTGTGCTCTGGGTAAATTAAAATTGGTCTCGGGTCGAGAAAGATATTTGGCAAGTGCCAGCGCAACAAAGAGCTTACAGAACTCGGCAGGCTGAAAATTAAAGGCCCCGATACGAATAATAGATTCCGTGCCTTTGATCCGCGAGTGAAACGGAAAGACCAGCAGCAAGAAGATCAACCCGATCACATACCAAAAATTGGCAGTAGCAGGATAAAATTTACTGTCGGTCAACAAAATAAAAAATCCGACCACTACCGCGATCAGAAAAAAATAGAGTTGTTTGCTATAATCGGTCTTAAAGGCCAAAAAGGTTTGCAAAAAGGGATCTCCTTCTTGATAGGTAGCAGCGAAGATGGCCGATAGGCCGATCACGA
Source organism: Chitinophagaceae bacterium (assembly GCA_044351575.1). GTDB lineage: Bacteria > Bacteroidota > Bacteroidia > Chitinophagales > Chitinophagaceae > JJ008. The sequence goes on along the minus strand of JBILFN010000005.1, from coordinate 18,607 downwards.
CAAGGGCCAGGTAGATCCAGATCAAACTCCAGTCAATGCCTTTCGATATGGTAGATGAATGATTTCTCATTGAATCGATCCCTTTTTAAAATGCGTACCGCGTTCAGAAATTATCGCAGCCAAGACCGGTCTTCTATTGGCAGTCACAGGCCGGCGGGGTACAACCGGGCGAGACCCGCCTCCATCGATCGTCCCGTTGCGAACCACGGTCACCATTCGCGAAGAAGCCCCTGCGACAGGTCTTATACTAGTGTAACGCTCGATATAAGCGCTGTCGCGCGTAGTCTGAAACCATTTAAAGGCGCGAATAGAATCTTCGCGGTATTGCAAGCGCTTAAAATAGGCTGGCATCAAATTGGCTGCTTCGATACGTGCCGAATCTGCTTTGCTGCGAGTAGTTAACGAATCGGTAAGATACTTTTCCATCATCATGCGGGCGATGGGTGCGGCCCAGGTAGCACCAAATCCGGCATTCTGCACGAACACGGCAATGGCGATCTTGGGATTTTCTTTTGGAGCAAAGCAAACGAACATCGAATTGTCCGGTAATTTTATGCGACGACCATCGAGCACCGTATAGTTCTCTGCCGTACCGGTCTTGGCACAAACCTCAATACCCTCGATCTGCGCACCGCGGGCAGTACCTACCTTGACCACATCGCTCATGCCCTCGATCACATCATTAAAGGCAGCGGCAGGAATATAGGTCAGCACATCGTGACGGATCTTATAGCGATTTAGAAAAGCAGTGTCTTGTTCTTGCTCGTTTTCGAGACGCTCCACAAAATGAGGTGTATAATAATACCCTTTGTTGGCAATAATACACATGGCGTTAGCCATCTGAAGCGGCGTTGTTTGCATTTTATCTTGCCCAATACCCAACGTAAGATTGGTGCAGGAGGTCCAGCGACCGGCATTCTCACCATTGTACACCGACGTATCGGCTATACCGCCCGGGCTTTCACTGGGAAGATCTACTCCCAACCGTACTCCCAACCCAAAGGCATTCATGTATTGTTTCCAATGTAAATAACCATCATATACATTTCTGTACTTAGGATTATCTACCGTAAGGCGATAGATGTGCGCGAAATAAGCATTGCATGAGTTAGCGATAGCCAAGCGCACATTGGCCGCATGGCCGCCACCGGCATGGGTACACTCGGGTTTACCATGTCCACATAATGAATAACGCCCACCACAAGGATACCCGTACGAGGGTGAAATCACTTTTTCATTGAGGGCGATCAGCGCACCCAGCGGCTTGTAGGTAGAACCGGGTTCGTATTTGCCGGCAATGGCGCGATTGAGCATCGGACCCGATACATCGAGTTGCATACGGCTAAAATTCTTGCTTCCCTCCGAGCCCGACAGATCGTTAGGATTATAATTGGGTCCGGAGACCATCGATAAGATGCCGCCCGTACGTGGATCGATGGCCACCAATCCTCCCACCTTATTGCTCATTAACTTTTCGGCCAGCTGCTGCAACTCAATATCGATATGCGTATACAAACTTCTACCGGCAACGGCAGCCGTATCGTATTCTCCATTCTCATAAGGGCCTACGATTCTGTTTTTGTTGTCTTTGATCATATACTGCACACCACGCTGCCCCATCAGAACGGGTTCGTAAAAAGATTCAAGTCCGGTCTTTCCGATATAATCGCCCTGCCGGTAAAAATTTTGCGAGCGTTCAATATCGCGCTTGTCGGCCTCACGCACATAGCCCAGAATATGAGCGGCCGCATTAAAGGGATAGATCCGTAACGGACGCTCCACCAAGTTGAACCCAGGAAACTTCCAACTATTCTCCTCAAAGCGGGCCTGCAGTTCTTGAGAGAGCATGGGCTTAAAGACCGAAGGTCGTACCCTTGTATTTTTTACGATCGCCTCGATGATCCGCTTTCTAAAATCGGCTGTATCGATATTCATTAACCGGCAAAAGTCCAAGGTATCGATTCCCTTTACTTCGGCAGGCGTTACCATCAAGTCGTAAATAATGGTGTTATTGAGAATCGCCCTTCCCTTTCTATCGTAGATAATTCCCCGTTCGGGATAGATGACCTTCGCATAGACCGCATTGTCCATGGCCAACTGCTTGTAGCGACGATCGACCAGTTGCAAGTAGATCAACTGCAGAACGATCACCGAAAAAGAGATGATGACCGCTAATCGAATTATGTTGCTCCTAGACTGGTTATACGCTGCCATTGACGAAATATTTATCCCCCCACATTGGTTCGGTAGCGCATGTTACGCGGAAACAGTAACTCCACGGTAATAATGAGCAGTAAAGAGATAGCGGTAGATGCGATCAACTTGACCAGAAAATCGCCGAAGTTGCCGAAGCTCATCCACTCGAGCAATACCAGCCATCCATGATGCAGTAAGGTCAAGATCAAAACATATATGAAATAGGGCGCCCACAGCAGCGATTGAGGAGAGGGCTCGCGATAATTGAAATCGGAGTTGTCGCGTGGCATCAGTACACTGATCAAAAAAGGACGTACATACGCGATGAGCACACAGGCAGCGGCATGCAACCCCGGCGATTGCGTAAAGTAATCGAGCGTTAGCCCGGTAAAGAAGGCGATCAGCAGTAACCAACGGGGCGAGACCACGAATGGTAACCAAAGAATAAATAAGAAGTAGAGCGAAGGAGAGATAAAGCGATGCAAATGCGGAACCCGATTGAGCACATAGACCTCGAACAGCAGAAAGAGGATAAACCGAATGCTATTTCTAAAAAGTTCGCTCATCGGGGATTACGTTTGGGATCTTCGATACGCTTACGGGTTTGTTCGTCGAGCTGCGCCTGCTCGCTGTACTGCAGGTTCTCGACCACAAAGACATATTGCAGATTATAAAAACGCGCCGCAGGTTTTACTTTCAGCAAAAAGAAATTGGTACCCGGATCGCTAACGATCTCCGCCACGGTACCCGCAGGATAACCGGGCGGAAAGTTAAAGGAGTAGCGGCTGGTCACGACCGAATCACCCACTTTTACCGGTACGCTTTTGGGTAACCCCTTTAGCAGTAATAATCCGGGGTCGGCCCCATCCCACTCGAGCGTTCCAAAGTCTCCCGTTTTTTTCAGCGCCACATTTACTTTTTGCCGCACATGCAGCAAGCTCATGACCTGCGCAAAATGCGGACTCACATTGACCACCACGCCTACGGCGGCCCCGTCGGAGTTCAATACAGACATGTTCTCGGTTATGCCGTGTGCCGCACCGCGGTCGAGTTGTATGTAATTCTTTTCGCTGCTGGTAGAATTATAAATAACAGCGGCCGGCCGAAAGTAATAGCGGCGGTATTTACGGAGCGTATCCGAAAGCACGGTATCTCGAACCAGCCGTCTGGTGGTATCGGTTTCGATATACTGGCGCGAAAGCAAGTTGAATAACGAGTCGTTAAGAGCGTGAACCCTGCGGTTCTCGTCGCCCAGCGCAAAGAAGTTCTCTACTTTTTTATACCGTCCGTTGACCTGGCCGGTAAGCTCGTTGGCCGTTTGCAGAAACTGTGCCTGGTGAAATTTATTGAAGCTGTACAAAAACCAAAGAGACAGAACCTGTAAGAATAAAAAGGTAAAGAAGGTAAAATAGCGACGAATAAATAATATAACGTTACGCAACGAAGTACCAGTTTAAAAGCCGCAAATTTATCTCATCACAAAGGGGTAACGATCGTAGTTCTTGAGTGCAATGCCGGTGCCACGCACCACGCTCTTGAGTGGATCGTCAGCAATATGCACGGGCAATTTGATCTTGGCGCTTAGTCGTTTGTCGAGTCCGCGCAGCAAGGCTCCACCACCGGTAATGTACAAACCGCGGCGATAGATATCGGCGGCCAACTCGGGGGGCGTTTGCTCCAGTGCCTTTAAAATAGCTTCTTCGATCTTGAAAACGCTCTTATCGAGCGCCTCGGCGATCTCTTGGTAGCTGACCATGATCTGCTTGGGAATACCAGTTACAAGGTCGCGTCCGTTAACGGCGAAATCATCGGGAGGATTATCAATATCCTTCATGGCAGCGCCCACCTGAATCTTGATCTGCTCGGCAGTGCGCTCTCCGATCAACAAAGAGTGATAGCGGCGAAGGGCTTCCATGATATCTGCCGTAAACTCATCACCGGCAATACGAATCGATTGATCGCAAACGATGCCCGCCAATGCGATCACCGTAATGCCGGTAGTACCGCCACCAATGTCAATGATCATATTACCGACAGGCTCCTCCACATCGATGCCGATTCCCAACGCAGCCGCCATCGGTTCGTGAATAAGATAAACTTCTTTGGCCCCCGCTTGTTCGGCACTGTCACGCACCGCTCTTTTTTCTACTTCGGTAATCGAAGAGGGAATGCAGATCATCATTCGCCAACTGGGTGGCAGCAACGGTTTTTTGGGATAGACCAGTTTGATCAGCTCACGGATCATCAACTCGGCCGCATTAAAGTCGGCGATCACACCATCGCGCAACGGACGCACAGTGCGAATGCTCTCGTGCGTTTTCTCGTGCATCATCAATGCCTTCTTACCGACCGCCAAAACTTCTTTTGGATTATTTCGATTGAGGGCAACGATGCTGGGCTCATTGACCACGACCTCATCATTGTGAATAATGAGGGTGTTGGCCGTACCCAGATCGATAGCGATCTCTTGTGTAAACCAGTTGAAAATTCCCATTTCCTAAATCACTTTTGTATAGGAGCAAAGGTGTAGGAAAATATTAACTTCTCAAAGGAGAATTCATTCGCAAAATTCGTATCCGATATCACCGCGACAGTACTTGTCTTTGTACAGAAGGGTCTGCTGCACCTGCTGCGACCGAGCTGCTGCTTCGGCCACCGAATTGGCAAATGAGGTAACGGCCAGCACCCGGCCGCCACTGGTTACCACCTGGCCCTCGCGCAAGGCTGTACCCATGTGAAAGACCAGCGAATCGTGTGGCTGGTCCAATCCCGAAATGGGATATCCTTTCTTGTAGTCGCCCGGATACCCGCCGCTTACCGCCACCACCGTGCAAGCTGTTCGGGGATCCACCTCTACGCGCCTGTTTTGCAGACGGCCGGTTGCGGTGGCATCGAGCAAAGCGACCAGATCGGAGGCCAGTCGTGGAATCACGACCTCGGTCTCGGGATCACCCATACGACAATTATATTCGATTACGAAAGGCTCACCCGCCACGATCATGAACCCTATAAAAATAAATCCACAATAAGGGATGCCGTCTTGTTGCAAACCATCGATGGTCGAAACCACCACCCGTTGCTCGATCTTGTTCCATAATTCAGCATCCACAAAGGGTACCGGACTTACCGCGCCCATACCCCCGGTATTGAGGCCTTTATCGCCCTCTCCGATCCGTTTATAATCTTTGGCCTCGGGCAACAGCGTATAATGGCGCCCGTCGGTAAGAACAAAGACCGAGATCTCGATCCCTTTTAAAAATTGCTCGACCACCACTTTTTTGCCGGCCTCCCCAAAACAAGATGCTTGAATCATGGCCTCGAATCCCTGCAAGGCCTCTTGGGTGGTCTCGCAGATCAAGACCCCTTTGCCGGCCGCCAACCCATCTGCCTTTAGTACTATAGGCAAGGGATGCTCTTTTAAATAAGCCACCCCTTCTTCGTAATTGGTTGCCGAAAACTCTTTATACCGAGCCGTTGGAATACCATGCCGTTCCATAAACGATTTGGCAAAGGCCTTGCTTCCTTCGAGTTGGGCACCCTCTTTACCGGGACCAATGATCTTGAGTTCCTCAAGCCCCTTGTAGCCGATCAAAAATTCGCGAATGCCTTTGACCAGCGGCTCTTCCGGACCCACCACCACCATCTCTATACGCTCCGATAGGCAAAGGCCGGCAATAGCCTCAAAATCGGTAACGGCAATAGCACAATTCGTGCCAAGCGCAAGCGTTCCCGCATTGCCAGGGGCTATAAAAAGTTGGGTACAAAGCGGGCTTTGAGAAATTTTCCAGGCCAGGGCATGTTCGCGGCCACCGGATCCCAATAGAAGTATGCGCATAAACAGCGATAGAAAAGTTAGTTGCGAAAGTAATTAGCCCATGGCTAATTGAGGATAAGATAATAATCTTTATTTTCAAACACTTAAACCAACTGACACTTATGTCTACGACCTCGACCCAGACCGGTCACCCCAAAGGGCTGGCCGTATTGTTTGCCACCGAAATGTGGGAACGGTTCAACTATTATGGCATGCGCGCCATATTGGTTTTGTTTTTGACCAAGGCCCTCATGTTCGATAAGGTATTTGCTTCTAGTATCTATGGAAGCTATACGGGACTGGTCTACCTGACGCCCTTACTGGGAGGTTACATCGCCGACCGCTATTGGGGAAACCAGCGTTCCATTATCGTAGGGGGCCTTCTGATGGCGCTGGGCGAATTCGTACTTTTTTTCTGCGCCTCGGTCTACCAATCGTATGCCGATCTTTCTACCATCTTATTTTTTACAGGATTGGGATTGATGATAACCGGTAATGGCTTCTTTAAACCCAATATCTCGGCCATGGTCGGACAGCTGTATCCCAAGGGAGACCGCCGGATCGACTCGGCCTATACCATATTCTATATGGGGATCAATGTAGGAGGCGCCATTGGCCCTATCATCTGCGGGCTGGTGGGCGACACCGGTAATCCCGAAGATTTTAAATGGGCCTTTTTGGCCGGGGGTATCGCCATGCTGATCAGTGTGGTCGTTCAACTGGTTTATCATAAAAAATATGTGTTAGATCCCGACAAGAACGTACTGGGACTTGCGCCGGCCCATGCGCCGGTCGCCTGGAACCGTCCTTTCAACGTGGTGGCCCTACTGGCCCTGATCTCTGTTATTATGATCGCTGCCTTGTATATCGATACCAATGTGGTAGATTATCTGGCCTATGTACTGATCGCCGCTCCGGTGCTGATCGGATTCATAATTTTCTCAGACAAAGCCCTTGCCAAGATAGAGAAGCAGCGGGTGGCCGTTATCTTTTCTGTGTCTTTCTTTGTGGTCTTTTTCTGGAGTGCCTTTGAGCAAGCCGGTGCCTCGCTTACTTTTTTTGCCGAAGAACAGACCCAGCGTGATCTTGGATTTTTTACAGTGCCCGCCAGTTTTTTTGCTTCACTGAACTCCATCTATGTGGTGCTGTTTGCGCCCGTCTTTGCATGGCTTTGGATCAAGCTCGGAAAAAGGGAGCCGTCCTCTCCTACCAAGATGTCCTTAGGTCTCTTTTTACTCTCTCTGGGCTATCTGTGGATCGCGTTTGGGGTCAAGGATGTGCAGGCCAGTACCAAAGTAAGTATGATCTGGCTGCTGGGTATGTACGCCCTGCATACTTGGGGGGAGCTTTGTCTGTCGCCCATTGGGCTTTCGCTCGTCAACAAACTGGCCCCCGTTAAATTTGCCTCGTTGCTTATGGCAGTTTGGTTTTTGGCCAATGCGGCCGCTAATAAGCTAGCCGGGGTGCTCAGTGCTCTGTATCCCGACGGAAGAACTACCCAGTTCATGGGTTACCAGATGAATACCATGTACGATTTCTTTTTACTATTCGTAGTCATGTCGGGCATTGCCGCAGCACTATTATTGGTGCTGACAAGACTACTGCAAAAAATGATGAACGATTAAACTCAACCACTTTTTATGAGCGATCAACCATTTAAACCCTTTGTCTCTCCCGAGACCAAGATGGCCGAGTTTACCCTCAAATCTATTTTGACCGGAGCTGCGTTTGGCATCATCTTTGGCGCTTCTACCGTATACCTGGCCCTCAAGGCCGGACTGACCGTCTCGGCTTCGATCCCCATTGCGGTATTGGCCATTACGCTCGGTAGAAAATTGTTGCGGACCACTATCCTCGAAAACAACATCATTCAAACCACCGGATCGGCCGGGGAGAGTATTGCCGCCGGAGTGGTCTTTACCTTGCCTGGCTTTTTATTCTTAAGCGAGGCGGGCAGTGCGAACTTCTTCAACTATTTTACCATTTTGATACTCGCCATCTTCGGCGGGGTGTTGGGAACATTAATGATGATTCCCCTAAGACGTTCGCTCATCGTGCAAGAGCATAAGACACTTCCTTATCCCGAAGGAACGGCCTGTGCCTCGGTACTCAAGGCCGGAGAGAAAGGAGGCGATTTTGCCAAGACCGCTTTTTTAGGACTGGGATTTTCGTTCGGCTATGCTCTTTTGCAAAAGATAGCACATGTAATTGCGGAGACCCCTTCGTTCATGACCAAGCAGACGCAAAAGTTCTTTCCCTCTGCCAAAGTCAGCGGAGAGATTACCCCCGAATATTTAGGGGTAGGATATATAATTGGCCCTAAGATCGCTGGAGTACTGGTGGCCGGAGGCGTGCTTAGCTGGTTTGTGTTTACGCCCTTGTTGGCTAGTTTACTCAGTGACCATGGCGTGGTCATTGCCGCACAACTGGTAAAATTGGGATACCTCAGTAATGTAGAGACCGCCGGAGGACCGGGTGGATGGGATCCCGCCACGCAGGGATTTGCCGATTGGTCAACCGCTATTTACAGAGCGTACATCAGACAGATCGGAGCCGGTGCGGTAGCAGCCGGAGGTTTTATTACCCTGATCAAAACCATCCCTACCATTGTTTCGTCGTTTAAAGGAAGTATCGGTTCGCTACAAAAATCGGGAGCTCGTGCCGAAGCAACGGCCGTACTTCGTACCGAACAAGATCTCTCGTTAAAAGTGGTGGGCATCGGCAGTTTATTGCTGATCGCCGTAATCGCTTTACTCCCCAGCACCCTTATTCCAGGAAGTAACATCGGCAGTAAACTTTTGCTTGGCATATTGGTGATCATCTTCGGCGCTTTCTTTGTTACGGTCTCTTCTCGTATTGTGGGGCTTATCGGTTCTTCTAATAATCCCATATCGGGAATGACCATAGCCACCCTCATGGGTACCTGCCTGATCTTTATTGCGGTCAAATGGACCGGATATGTGTACGAACCCATGGCCCTGGTAGTGGGTGGAATGATCTGTATAGCCGCTGCCAATGCGGGGGCCACCTCGCAAGATCTTAAGACCGGGTACATCGTTGGGGCCACACCCCGCTACCAACAGCTGGCCCTTTTTGTCGGCGCCATTGTTTCTTCTATCGCCATCGGCGCCACGATCAAAGTACTCGACCAACCCTCGGCAGAGATGCTCGCGCAAGGTATTCAACATGCCATCGGTACCGATAAATACCCGGCTCCACAGGGAACGTTGATGGCTACGCTGGTCAAAGGAATTCTTTCGTTCAATCTGGATTGGCAGTTCGTACTGGTCGGCGTCTTTATTGCGATCGTGATGGAACTCTGCGGCATCAAGGCCCTCAGCTTTGCCATTGGTATTTATCTGCCGCTCTCTACCACGCTGCCCATCTTTATCGGAGGTGCCATTCGAGGGCTGGTCGAGTGGAGACAAAAGAAAAAGAATATCGTATTGACCGCCGAAGAAGAAGATCTGGGTAAGGGCAATTTGTTTGCCACCGGATTAGTGGCAGGAGGTGCGCTGGCTGGTGTATTGGTGGCGATACTTTCTTCGATCGATAGCGTCAACAAACAGTTAGGCATGGTCAATGCAGAACATGGTATTGTGGAGATGCTGGGAGAAGAGGGCTACAAGTGGCTCGGCGTAGGATGCTTTGCCCTGATGGGCTGGGTACTCTACCGGATCGCTACCGCCAAATCTTCTTCGTAGCTTTAATGTTGAACCTAGTCTGTTCAATAACGTATGAAGGTCTTTAAGTACATATCGCCGTTCATCTTTTTTGTCGGGGCCTGGATGGCCTTTACCGGACAAGGATGGATCGTTTGGATGCCCATGTGCTGGGCCTGGATCTTGGTGCCGGCCACCGAATTTTTTATAAAGCCCGATGCAAAAAACATGAGTGCCGCCGAAGAGGAGCTGGCACGCCAAGATCGGCGTTACGATTGGCTGTTGTACATAACAGTACTCATTCAATATTTTTTGCTCTATGTTTTTTTAGAGGGAATAGCCACCGATGCACTGCCGTTGTCCGACCGGCTGGGTCGCATTTTTGCAATGGGGCTGCTCTGCGGCATCTTTGGTATCAATGTGGCGCACGAACTCGGACACCGGGTAAACCGCTTTGAACAAACCCTGGCCAAGGCCTTATTGCTTACCTCTCTTTACATGCACTTTTTTACCGAGCACAATAAAGGCCATCATAAACGCGTGGCCACCCCCGACGATCCCAGCAGTGCCCGCTATGGAGAGCCGGTGTATACTTTTTATTTCCGCACCATTGTTATGAGTTATCTGAGTGCCTGGCATATTGCCAACGAGGAGTGTCGCAAAAAGAGAGGAACGGCCTTTTCGGTACATAACGAAATGATCCGGTTTCAGCTAATACAAATTGTTTTTATAAGTTCGATCGGATGGTATTTCGGGCTGTCTGCGCTACTGGCTTTTCTCGGATCGGCGTTAATGGGTATTTTGATGCTCGAGACCGTCAACTACATAGAACATTATGGCCTAGAGCGAAAACTGGGTAGTTCGGGTCAGTACGAGAGAGCCATGCCCCATCATAGCTGGAACAGCGACCACGTGGTAGGAAGGCTGATGCTATTCGAATTGAGTCGACACTCCGATCACCATTATTTAGCCAGTAGAAAATACCAGGTACTACGTCATCATGATGAGGCCCCGCAAATGCCCACCGGCTATCCGGGCATGATGTTACTGGCGCTGCTGCCCCCGCTGTGGTTTGGCGTAATGAACAAAAAAATAAAAGACTGGCAACGATCGCATGCCACTATGGGCGCTTAATACAATCGGTCCCCATGTAAGCATGCAATACAGAAGGCAACTGAATTCCGTCTGGCGTTTGGTTATTCTCGAGTAAGGCTGCCACTATACGGGGCAAGGCCAGCGAACTACCGTTGAGCGTATGCAGTAACTGCGATTTTCCTTTTTCGTCCTTATAGCGAAGCTTGAGTCGATTGGCCTGAAACGATTCAAAATTACTGACCGAGCTGACCTCGAGCCATTTTTGCTGAGCCGCGCTGTACACTTCGAAGTCGTAGGTAAGGGCCGAGGCAAAACTCATGTCACCTCCGCACAGACGCAAGATGCGATAAGGCAATTGCAGCGACACAAGTAATTTCTCTACATGCGCCACCATCTGGTCCAATACTTCATAACTTTTTTCGGGAGCTACGATCGAAACGATCTCTACTTTGTCGAACTGGTGCACGCGGTTGAGGCCTCGCACATCGGCGCCAAAACTGCCGGCCTCTCTTCGAAAGCAAGGAGAAAAAGCCGTCATCTTGATCGGCAGATCGGTCAGCGATAGCAACTGGTCTCGATAAATATTGGTGACCGGCACCTCCGAGGTTGGAATCAGGTATAGATTATCGAGCGGCATATGGTACATCTGTCCTTCTTTATCGGGCAGTTGTCCGGTTCCATATGCCGAGGCTTCATTGACCATCAACGGAGGCAAGTACTCGGTATAACCCGCCGCCGTATTCTCATCTAAGAAATACTGGATCAACGCACGCTGCAATTTGGCACCACTTCCTTTGTAAAGAGGAAATCCACTTCCGGTTATTTTGGCTCCGGCCTCAAAATCGACCAGATCGTAGGTGCGAATCAGGTCCCAATGGGCTTGAGCACCCTGTTCTAATTGAGGCTTTGTTCCTGCCTCGCGCACCACCTCATTATCGGATGGCGTACGCCCCTCAGGAACTTTTTCGCTCGGTAGATTAGGCAGTAACACCAATTCGTTGTGCAACTGTGTCTCGGCAGCGCTCAGTTGTTCGGCCAGCGGCTGTAACGAGGCTTTAAGCGAAGCCACTTCTTGTTTGCGGGCCTCGGCCTCATCGCGTTGTCCCTTGGCCATCAGCATGCCGATCTCTTTAGAGAGCGTATTGATCTTGGCCTGAAGGTTATCGCCATCCAACTGCAATTTCTTGCGCTGGTCATCGAGTGTAATTATGGTATCGACCAGCTCGATGCGGGCAAAATGTTTTTTGGCCAGTCTGGCCTTTACTTGTGCGGAATCTTGCCTTAGTTGCTGTAACGTGAGCATCGTTCAATTTGTGGCAAATATAACCTACCCGCCCTTAACCCGTAAATGGACCCGCCAGGCTTTATCTTTGCCTCTATGTTAGCACAAGACGACCTGCAGCAGCGCTGGTGGAATTTGGAGGCCAAGTTAGTGGAGCGGTTTGGCAAGAAACCCGACCTGGAGACCGTTCTATTTCTGATCGGGGTGCAAGAGTTCGGGGATATCAAAGAGAAATTTACCAAAGAACAAAAACAAGACCTGATGCATGTGGCCGTATGCAGCTTACTGGCCAAAAGTGGTTATTACGAATTAGAAAAAGTAGATGAAGACGGCTGGCCTCATTTTCGGCAACTTAAAGCATTACCGACACTCAATATGATCGAACAAGAGAATTTTATAAAGGACCACGTGCTATTATACTTCGAAGAATCGTCCGTTTAATAGAATACTCTTTTATATTAATCTTGCCTATACTTGAATCCTATTCTTACCTCTATGAAAAATTTATTCTCCGCTTTTTTGATACTGCTCCTCGTGAGCCCGGCCGTAGCCCAATCAGCAGCAAAGGACTCCGTGGTTAGCCGCAAAGACCGTAAACGCGATGTGCTGTTCGAAACCTCCATGGGGCGTATTCAGGTCCGGCTTTCAGACTCCACCCCGCTTCATCGCGACAATTTTCTAAAGCTGGTCAAGATGGGCTACTACAAGAACATCCTTTTTCACCGGGTTATAAAAAATTTTATGATACAAGCGGGCGATCCCGACAGTCGCAATGCCCCGGCTGGAAAGCCGCTGGGCAACGGTGGTCCGGGCTATACGGTGCCGGCCGAATTCAGACCCACCCTGTTTCATAAAAAAGGGGTCATTGCCGCTGCCCGCGATAACAACCCCGAAAAAGCAAGTAGCGCCAGCCAGTTCTACCTGACCCAGGGCAAGGTGTTTACCGAGGCCGGGCTCGACTCGGTAGAGACCTACCGACTCAAACGAAAAATTCCGGCCGACCAGCGGCAGGTCTACACCACGCTGGGCGGTGTGCCCCACCTAGACCAGAACTATACGGTCTTTGGAGAGGTCATCGCTGGCATGGAGGTGATAGAAGCCATTGCAGAGGTGCCCACCAGCAAAGGAGCCGACCGAGACCGCCCCCTGACCGATGTAGTGATCTTACAGGCCAAGCTGATCAAACGCAAACGCTCCTGAATTAATTTGCATCATAATTAGTAGGTTTGTGCTCCAAAAAATTTGACCCATGAATATTCCCGCTCAATTACGCTACACCAAAGAACATGAATGGATTCGCCTCGAGGGTAACGTAGCTACCATTGGTATTACCGACTATGCACAGCGCGAGCTGGGAGATATTGTTTTCGTAGAGGTCGATACCATCGGCAGTACGCTCGAGTCCGGTGCGGTGTTTGGAACCGTCGAGGCCGTAAAGACGGTCTCAGATCTTTTTTTACCCGTTAGCGGAACCATTACCGAATTGAATCCCGCATTGAGCGGAGCCCCCGAACTGGTCAATAGCGATCCGTACGGAGAAGGTTGGATGATCAAGATGACCGTAAACGATCCGGCCCACGTAGAGGCCCTGCTCGATGCTGCCGGATACGAAGCCTTGGTCGCTTAAATACCCTTACTTGAATAAACTATTTTTTCGGTCGGCAGCGGCCATCGGTTGGTCATGTCTGTCGGTCTACCTGCTATTGGCACCCGCTACCTCGTTCTCAAAAAAAGGTATGTTAGGATGGTTGCTTACTGTATTGGGAATAGCCGATTGGCAACAGCAACTTCCGATAGATAAATTGATCCATCTCATCATTTTTTTCGGACTGGTCTTTTTATGGCACCGGGCACTGGTGGCGCTGCCCCTCTCCAAAAAGCAAAAATCGCTGTGGATCTTTTTAAATGTCGCAGTATGGTGCATGCTGGGCATCGCTATCGAATTCTTACAAGAGGCCATGCGATCGGGACGTCAATTCGACTATGGCGACATGCTGGCCAATGGTCTCGGATGCGGACTGGGTTGGTGGGTAGCAAAAAAATTGACCCCTGTGGAAACAGGGGTCGCAACCAAAACTAACTGCTTATGAGAAAAATGTTTATTGTCTAATTAACCAACATTATAATAACGTAAAGTTAGTTCCAAAGTTGAGCGACCCCTTGTTAAAATATTCAAAAGTTCTTTAACACACTTACGAGCGAGTAAGCTTCTCTGCGTTCTCTGCAAATTGAAGGGCATCGATAAGTTCTTGTACTTCCCCATTCAATACAGCATCCAGATTATATAGGGTAAAGCCGATCCGGTGATCGGTAACCCGGCCTTGCGGAAAATTATAAGTTCTGATCTTGGCGCTTCGATCGCCGGTGCTAACCAGGCTTTTACGGTGGCGCGCGATCTCGTCTTCTTGCTTTCTTACTTGCTCTTCGTACAAACGAGTGCGTAACATTTGCATGGCCTTTTCGCGATTGGCCAGCTGAGAACGCTCTGTCTGACACACCACGACCGTTCCGGTGGGTATATGGGTCAGCATCACCTTGGTCTCTACCTTGTTAACATTCTGACCCCCGGCTCCTCCACTGCGGGCTGTTTCCATTTTAACATCGGCCGGATTAAGCTCAAAGTCCAATTCTTCGGCCTCAGGCATCACCGCCACGGTGGCAGCAGAAGTATGCACCCGCCCACTGGCCTCGGTATCGGGTACCCGTTGCACCCGGTGTACGCCGCTCTCGAACTTGAGGGTCCCGTATACATCATCGCCCACTACTTCGAGCTGAACTTCCTTATAACCGCCCACCGTTCCTTCATTTTCGCTTAGTAAGGCGGTCTTCCAGCCCTTGCGGTCGCAGTAGCGCATGTACATTCTAAGCAGGTCGCCCGCAAACAGACTGGCCTCATCACCCCCTGTGCCCGCCCTGATCTCCAAAATGGCATTCTTTTCGTCTTGTGGATCTTTGGGAATCAATAGTTGGCGAATGGCCCCCTCGGCCTCTTCTTTTTGTTGCTCCAGAGCGGGAAGCTCTTGTTTGGCCAGCTCGCGCAATTCTTCGTCGGTACCCGCCATGGCCTCTTTGTAGAAGTCAATATCGTCCAACAATTTCTTGTAGTTCAGATAAGCCGTTACAATTCGCTCGAGACTTCTATACTCCTTACTGGTCTCGGCAAACTTTTTATTGTTACCCACGATCTCGGGATTGGTCAGGGCCACTCCCAACTGATCGAAACGGGCTTTGATCGCTTCTAATTTATCTAGCATAACTGATTAGGGCAGCAAAAGTAATAAGAATAAATTTGGGGCATGGGGATGTTGAAATTCAAGGCAACGCAACTTTTCGACGGTTATCGACTTTTAGAGAACAAAGTCTTGATTACACGAACCGACGGAACGATCGAATCGATCGTTGAGGACCATCAAGCGGGCGAATCGGTTCGGGAACTCAACGGCATTCTACTACCGGGCCTTATCAATTGTCATTGCCACCTGGAGCTAAGTCACCTAAAAGACGTGATTGCCCCGCATACCGGTCTGATCGAGTTTTTGTGTTCGGTGGTCACCAAACGAAATTTTCCGATCGAACTGATCCAAGAAAAGATCGCATGGGCCGAACAAGAGATGTACGCCAATGGTATTGTGGGAGTAGGCGATATTGGAAACACGGCCGATACGGCAGCGGTCAAAGCCAGCAGTCGTATTTGCTGGCACAATTTTGTAGAGGTGCTCAGTTTTACGGACAATATGGCCACCGAAAATATGGCGCATTACCGGTCGCAATTAGAATTGCTTTCGCAGGCGCTGGCGGGTAGTTCGCTACCACACCGAAGCAGCCTGGTACCTCATGCGCCATATAGTATTTCGCCGGCCACGTTTCGGCTACTCAACGAGGCTACACAAGAACAGGTCATATCGATCCATAACCAAGAGCATCCGGCCGAGAACGAACTCTATAAGAGCGGCGGGGGTGATTATCTCAAATTATTCAACATCTTCGGCATCGCTCAATCGCCCTTTCCGGTAACAGGACAAAGCAGCTTGCGATCGGTACTACCCTACTTCGATCGCGGACAAACCCTGCTACTGGTGCACAATACATGCACGACGCAAGAAGAGATGGAATGGGCCGCTCAGTATGCCACACAAAAGGGACTTCGTTTGCAATACTGTCTTTGCATCAATGCCAACCTGTATATAGAAAATAAGGTGCCCCCTGCTCACTTGCTTTATCGAACTGGCGCTAATGTCGTGATCGGTACCGACAGCTACAGCAGCAACTGGCAACTGAGTATCGCCAGCGAGATCAAAAGCCTTCACCATCATTTTCCGGAAATACCGCTCGAAACCATTTTGCAGTGGGCAACCCTGCAAGGTGCGCGCGCGCTGCAGTGGGACGACCGATTGGGAAGTTTTGAAAAAGGAAAAAATCCGGGGCTAACGTTACTCGATGTACAGGCCGGTACCTCCTCGCGGGTAATTTAAGACAAGATCTCCTTAAGCACCGGTAAGGTTTTAAGCATACCAAAGTCTTGGATATGCTGCTGGTAATAGCGCTCCATCACTAACAGCAACTGTCGGCGCAGGTCGCGATTTAAGGCGAACTGTTCAAGTTCGTCGGGCTGTCTTACCTGTAATAGTTCGGCAAGGGTTACAGCAGGTATTCCCGTTACGTACTGTGGGTGATGGGGTTCGGTAGTGCTGATGATCGAATCGACCAGATCAAAAAAGATAGGCGCATCATCGGTAACCGGCTCTTGGTCGGGCAGTCGCGGCAATACACCGAAGAAATGCGTTAGCTGCAGCGAAAAGAATAAAGGAAGATTCGCTTGGACCATCGGGGTAGCCCGGTCGAGCGCCATCAATGTATCTTCTGTAAATTCAAACAACGGCACATTTTCTTCGGGCTGTCGCAGGCATTTGGTCAACAGCTCTACCATAAAAAGGGCCACGGCATTTTTAGTGATATCCGAAAACAAACCTTCGTGTTGACGGTTCCAACGAAATTCCTTGATGCGTTGCAGCGATTTGCGGTCTTGATGATAGACCACCATGTCGAGCAGGGCGGCGGGTTGAAAAAGATTGGCTCCACCCTTTCCTTTTTTCGAGGCGGTTCGAACGCCGTTAACCAAATAAGATTGTATGCCAAAGAGCTCGGTAAAGACCGATACGATCAATGAGGTCTCTCCGTACGTTACCGTACGAAGCACGATGCCTTTGGTCTTAAAAATTGATGCCCCCATACGATTACTGCCCTGCAACAATACTATAAAAATGGTCTGCCCGCTCAAAAACAGCCCTTGCGCCGACATTTTTGCTTTTCTTTGCACTCTCCATCAATCAATAGCTATATGTGGCAAAAGCTGGGGCATTTTATTTTACGATTTCGCGTAGTGCTACTGGTCTCGCTACTGGTAATAACGGCCGGCATGGGTTATTTGGCCAGTAAAGTAGAACTCAGCTATGAATTTACCCGTGCCATCCCGCTCGATAACCCCAAATACCAGGCTTACCAACGTTTCCGAGAAAAGTTTGGAGAGGACGGTAACCTGCTGGTGCTCGGTGTTCAGACCGATCAACTTTTTACCCTTTCTACCTTCAATGCCTACCGCGATCTGCAGCGTCAACTCAAGACCATTGCCGGTGTAGAAGATATCATCGCCGTGCCTTCGGCCGTTGCCCTATACAAAGACACGATCGGCGAAAGACTAAAGGCAAGTCCTGTTTTCTCAGATACCATCCGTTCGCAGCAAGCCCTCGACAGCGCGGCCCTTATTTTTCGACAACTACCCTTTTACAAGGGATTATTATACAATCCGGAGACACAGGTCTATCTGATGGGCGTACGCATCAACAAAGAGTTGATGAATTCGAAAGAGCGGGTCGGTGTCGTCAATGCTATCGAGAAAGCCACCGATGCATTCGCCAACGCCTCTTCGCTGACCGTTCACAAAAGCGGTCTTCCGTATATCAGAACCAAAGTGGCCGTAATGATCCAAAACGAGATGCGATTCTTCTTGCTCGCTTCGGTGATCTTATCGGCCCTTATCTTGCTGGTTTTTTTCCGCTCGTTCAGCGCCATGCTGCTATCGATAGTAGTGGTCGGCATCGGCGTAATCTGGAGTGTAGGAACGCTGCAGTTGTTCGGCTTCAAGATCTCGTTGCTAACTGCGCTTATTCCGCCTCTGGTCGTAGTGATCGGTATTCCGAATTGCATTTACTTTTTAAATAAGTTTCACGTAGCCTGGAACAAGACAGGACATAAAGAGCGATCGCTGGTCCTTATGATCGACAAGATGGGCATCGTAACACTATTTTGTAATGTGGCTGCGGCCATTGGGTTTGCCGTCTTTGCCTTAACGAGTAGCCAGATCTTAAAAGAATTCGGACTAGTAGCCGGCATCAACATCATGGCACTTTTCTTTATCTCGCTCATCTTTATTCCGGCCGTGCTCAGTTTCTTGCCTCCACCTAAAACAAGACATACCCGCTATCTCGATAATCCCTGGCTCAACAAAGGTCTGGCCAGACTCGAAAAATGGTCGCTGCATCATCGACCCTTTATTTACGG
>JBILFN010000143.1:0-3275 GCA_044351575.1 Chitinophagaceae bacterium | reverse complement strand
TGTGTTGGATATACTGGTTTCTCGTAAGATCATGACCGATGTGTTGCTCTCAAAGGTCGATAGTACCAAGGGATATCGTTCTGCCACTTTGATGGATCGATATTTTACATTCTCCTCGTTGACCAATGGTAAGAAAGACCAGGATACACTGGGGTTCAGCTATGCGGCCGATCCCTTGCTCAG
This sequence comes from Chitinophagaceae bacterium, assembly GCA_044351575.1. Taxonomy (GTDB): domain Bacteria; phylum Bacteroidota; class Bacteroidia; order Chitinophagales; family Chitinophagaceae; genus JJ008. The sequence goes on along the minus strand of JBILFN010000143.1, from coordinate 3,092 downwards.
ATCTCGCACTCACGATAGTTTGATCGGTGTAGCCTGCGAGAAGCTTATCAAAAAAAAGCAATTACTGGTTGCGCGCGTCAATAAAAAGGGTTCTATCATAGAGGTGCGGGTAATTAGCCCTGACCAGACCTTTTCTAAATTGATGGCAGAAAGACTTGTGGCCCAAACCAGGCAACTCTATGTTTCCGTAAAAACGGGTTATATGGCAGCCAATGTGGCCAAGCTCGAAGCAAAGGCGGACTCTATTGTGGCCATGGCCAATCGCCGTTCTTATCAAACAGCCGGCTTACAGGTTCTCAACGCCAACGAGGCGTATAGGGCGGCCGAAGTACCGGCTGAGTTATCGCAGCGAGACCGGCTGGTAAATAATACACTCTACGCTGAGGTGCTCAAAAATTTAGAGACGGCGCGCATGGCACTGGCCAGTCAAACCCCTGTAATTCAAGTCCTCGATACGCCGGTCTATCCTTTGCCGAATAAAAGCTGGTCCTTTTTACAACTTCTGCTTGCCGCTACGGGCGCCTCTACGGCTCTCTATCTACTATTGGCCTTTTTCCGCTATCCCGCCAACTCGGAAAAAAATTAATAGATCTCCTCATCCATGGCCCAATCCTCTACCAAACCATTTTTGCTGTTATTCGCCTTTAAGGTGATGTTGGGCGTTTTTACTGCCCAAGCGCAAACGGTAGCGCTCAACTGGATGGATATGGATGGTACACTGCGTAACCTGCAGTTACTGGGCCAGCTCGATCCCAATATTTCGTTTTCGGTAAGGCCTATTCATTACAAACCCGGAATTACCCGCCGCAATATGACCGGGGCTACCATTCAGGATATCTTTAATGATATTGATAGTAGTGGATCTCTTTTCAGGTCGATCTCTTTCGATGACAATAAAGGAGTATTGCGAATTTTGCCCCTACAACTTCATTTCAAGAATAATTCAAATCACCCATTTGGCTGGAATGATGAGGGGATGTTGGCTGCCAAAGGCACGCAAACCATCTTGAGTGGGGGTGTTTACTCGCGCTATGGTCCGGTCAGCGTGCAACTGCAACCACAATGGGTTCGGGCCCAAAATCCCGGGTTTGAGCATACTAGTTCTTGGGGAGCTCCCACCACAGGACTGTACAACAAGTTGCTCCCTGGTCAATCGAGTGCGCTGATCCATGTGGGCGGATTCGCTATGGGAGCCTCTACGCAAAATCTATGGTGGGGTCCGGGGCAGTTCAGCAGTTTGCTACTCTCGAATAATGCACCGGGGTTTACACATTTTACCATTGGTACCACGCAGCCCTTCTGTTTACCCATTGGGTCTATTGAAGCCCAGCTGGTAGCCGGTCGATTGGACGAAGATTCCGCGTCTGCCGGTCTGTATGAGAATTTTCATCTTAAGCCAGCAACGCTTACCGATCAGTGGCGCTATTTTAATGCCGTAGTGGTTACTTTTCAGCCTAGTTTTTTCAAGAATTTTTACATTGGGGGTACCCGGGCCTTTCAGGTTTATAAACAAGACTTTCAGGCGCTGGGCGGACAATTTATTCAGCGTTATTTACCTGTGCTGACCAATATATTTAAATCGAAGGGCGACGATCCGGTGGGCGGCGCATCCAGAGATCAACAGCTAAGTTTATTCACTCGCTGGTTATTCCCTAAGGCGCATGCCGAGTTTTATTTTGAATACGGATGGAACGATCATAAAGATAATTTTCGAGATTTTGGATTGGATCCCGTACATGCGGCAGCTTATGTTGTGGGAGCTAAAAAGTTGTTTCCACTCCGCAATGCCGACTACATAGAATTGAGCAGCGAGTACACGCATATGGCCCAGCCGGTCGATTATGTGTTGCGCAATGCGGGTAACTGGTATGTACATGGTGGAGTCACACAAGGTATGACACACCAGCGACAGATCTTGGGAGCGGGCAGCGGTATGGGTAATAATGTACAAACTTTAAAGACTACCTGGGTAAGCGGCTTTAAGCGGTTAGGGTTACAGGTGCAACGCATTCAGCACGATCCCCGCGCTTTGGCGGGAGGTACCCCTCTTTTGCTGCGAGAAGTGTTTTGGAACGAATGGGCTTACGGCATTAATGGCCGCTACCGGTTGGGGCGTTTTATGTTCAGTGCCGATTTACAACTGACCCGCTCGACCAATTACGCTTGGCAAAAAGATCAATTCCGCGATAATTTTTATTCTTACCTGCAATTATCTTATTTCTGGTGATTTCGAACAGTAAACATATCACATTACTCTCCTTGCTTTTGCTGGCCTTGCTAAGCAACAACGTTTTTGCGCAATACACGGGGCTTTTACAAAAAAATGATATGGCCGACGGGCTCCGCACGCTACAGCTACTCGACACTCTAAAGGCGAAGGAGCAACATCTTACCGATTATTCTTTTACCATACGACCCATTATGCCCGAAGTATGGGAGAGCCCTACAAAGAACTGGATCGCCTTAAAGCGGGTGGGGTATAGCCGCATGTTTAGCGATTCGGTGCCGCTTTCGCTTAACAACGAGAGTTTTTATATGGCCACAGGTTGGCAAGAGCGTTTTACGGCTGGGGTGCAAGTAAAGCTGGGTAGATTACTGATCGATTTTCAACCTGAGTATGTTAAAGCAGAGAATCTTGGACAGGCTTCTATAAGTGATCAGTTCAGAGAGCCCAATTATTTTACCCGTTTATACTTTCAGCAACTCAACGTAATCGACTGGCCCTGGCGTTACGGAACGGCCCCCATCGAAAAGTTCTTTTTAGGTCAATCGGCGGCTCGTTTGGTATTCGATCATGTATCGATAGGGCTTTCCAATGAAAATATCTGGTGGGGACCCGGCCGAAGAAATTCGCTGATCATGACCAACAATGCCCCGGGGTTTTTGCATGCCGACCTCAAAACGGTTCGTCCTGTAAAAACTATTTTGGGTACTATAGAAATGCAGGCCGTCTTTGGAAAGCTGGATTCTTCCGGCGTGGAGCCCTTCGAAAATATCCGCCAGCAACAGTACTGGACGGGGGCTTATATACCAAAAGAGAATATCCGTCGCCAAATGCTGGGCGCTGTATTTAGCTGGCAGCCCAAGTGGGT
>JBILFN010000142.1:0-3276 GCA_044351575.1 Chitinophagaceae bacterium | reverse complement strand
CTATAATCATGGTTGCCCCAGCAACTGCGAGTACGAGATGGATTTTGACGAAGGGTATATTTCTATTCGAACCGTTCGGGCGATTGAACAAGGCGAGGAGCTGCTCATCAATTATCACGGCGATTTCGATAATCCTAGCCCGCTGTGGTTTACTTGCTATTAATAAAAAACCCCGCCAGTGGCAGGGTTTTGAAATAAGGTGAATCTTAAGGTAGGTCAGAATTTGATCTGCGCTCTGATCTCTCCCATGGGGTTGGCAGCGGTACGGATGCTGACATAATAAACGCCATTGAGGATGTTCTCTTCTGTTACGACTACGCCATCGGCAAACAATCGTCCACTGATAGAACCACAGCTGGTGGTCGTAAGGGTGGCACAACGAATGATCGCACCGGTGCTGAAATTTTGCACAGGAGCAGCGGCAAATCCATTGGGCGCCAGACCATGAATGGCAGCTCCACTAACGGACCCGGTAAGACCAGACCAGCTGATGGAGTAGGTCAGCAATTTAGTGGTAGTGTTGTAGTGAATGTTCATTTTACCCAAAGCCGGAGAAGCGGTGGGCGGAAAGTTGAGGGCGCCGGTAAGTGGAATATCGTTCTTAACGTATTCTTTTCTTACATACAGGTCGGCGTCACGGTCACAAGACACAAGCGTAAGTGACAATACCGATATCAACAAAAAATAAGCAGTCGGTTTTAGCAGTTTCATACTGGCAGATTTCGGTAAAAGTATGAAAAATTTAGAAAGTATGTAAAATTTAGGCTGGGGGCCTTTCCACCGTCGGGTTAGGAGAGTTTTTCCTTGATCTCCTGCAGTTTGACCAGGGCCTGCAAGGGGGTCAATTGGTTCAGGTCGGTCTCTGCCAGCAGGGTGCGCAGGGCCTGAAAGGTCTCGGTGTGGGCATCGAAGATAGAGAGCTGCAATCGGTCGGGTTGTTGGTCAGCCTCGGCCCCGCCTTGCGAAGAGAGGGCTCCGGCCTCTCGTCCTTTTTCGAGCTGGCGCAAGAGGGTCTCCGCTCTTCGGGTAAGCGATGAGGGCATTCCGGCCATTTTTGCCACATGGATACCGAAGCTGTGGGTGGTGCCTCCTGGCGCCAGTTTTCGTAAGAAAATAATCTTGTTGTCGGCCTCACGATGCGTAATATGAAAATTTCGGATGGTGGGGCGCTGCGACTCCAACTCGTTCAATTCATGGTAGTGAGTGGCAAATACGGTCAAGGGTCTATGAGGGCTATCATTTAAAAATTCGGCAATGCTCCAGGCTATGGAGATACCATCGTAGGTGGAGGTGCCTCTGCCTATCTCGTCGAGCAGTACCAGACTTTGCGCGCTAAGGGTATTAATTATGGAAGCCGTCTCGTTCATCTCTACCATAAACGTTGACTCGCCGGCCGACAAGTTATCGGAGGCGCCCACCCTTGTAAATATGCGATCCGTTAGCGGTATATGTGCTTCGTTGGCAGGCACCGGGTGACCCATATGGGCCATGATGGTGATAAGGGCCGTTTGACGAAGCAACGCCGATTTTCCGCTCATGTTAGGACCGGTGAGTATGATGATCTGTTGTTGTTCTTTGTCGAGCAGAAGATCGTTGGCAATATAGCCTTGGCCCGGTTGTAATGTTCGTTCTATGACGGGATGCCTGCCCTCGGTGATACGGCAAGTCGTTGTGCGGGCTACGGTAGCCGGATGGTACTGGTTACGAATGCTGGTATCGGCAAAGCAGCAGATGCAATCGATACGGGCCACCTGCGCAGCGGTTTTTTGAAGTTTGGGTACTGCCGGCAGTAGCGCGCTTAGCAACTCCTCGTATAGTTTTACTTCTAGTTGCAAGATCTTTTCTTCTGCACCCACTATCTTTTCTTCGTATTCCTTTAACTCGGGTGTAATGTAGCGCTCGGCTTGTGTAAGGGTTTGTTTTCGGATCCAGTCGGCGGGTACTTTCTCTTTGTGTGCATGGGTCACCTCTAGGTAGTAACCAAATACGTTGGTAAAGCCGATCTTTAAAGAGGTGATGCCGGTGCGTGCGATCTCTTTTTGCAGTAGCGATTGCAAGTATTCTTTTCCATCACGAGCCATGGCACGCAGCTCGTCGAGTTCGTTGTCGACCCCTTGTTCGATGCAACCGCCTTTTTGGATCAGGGCCGCGGGTTGTTCTACCAGCGTTCGTTGTATTCGTTCGGTCACGTCGTTGCAGAGCGGGAGTTCGCTTAGCAAGGGTAACCAGCCTTCGGAGGAGTCCAGGGTAACCAGCTGATTTATTCGCGTTACGGCCTCCAGCCCCCGGGACAGTTGCCTGAGTTCGCGGGGTGATATTTTTCGAAGGGCGATCCGTGCCGCCAGCCGCTCCAGATCTCCGCATTCGCTGCAGGCAGCGATCAATGTTTCTTTGGTGGGCCGGTCATTGATGAGCGCCATTACCCAACCCAATCGCTCTTCGATCTTTTGCAGGTCGATCAACGGAAAGAGCAACCAGCGTTTTAGTAGGCGTGCTCCCATTGGCGTAACGGTATTGTCGAGTACCGACAGCAAAGTGGGGCTGTCGGGCTGTGTGCCGCTGATCAACTCGAGGTTGCGAATGGTAAAGCGATCCATCCATAAAAAATCGTACTGATCTAATCGCTGTATGCGGGTGATATGCTCCAGGTGGGGATGTTCGGTCTCTCGCAAATAATGGAACAGTGCACCGGCAGCGGTAAGCCCCAGGCTCATGTGCTCAATCCCGAATCCTTTGAATGAATGGGTCTCGAAGTGTTTGAGTAGCGAATCGGTGGCATAGGTGGCATCAAATATCCATTCATCGAGGGTGTACGTATAGACGCGAATCGAAAACTGCTCTTTGAGCGAGGTGAGTTGTTTTTTGCTGCAAACAATTTCTGCGGCCTGAAAACTCTGTAGTAGTTTATCGATATAGTCGGCGCCGCCTTCCGATAGCAATAGTTCTCCGGTAGAGAGATCTAGCAAGCTAAGTCCATACTGACCATTGGCGGGGGGCGTAATGGCCGCCAAAAAATTATTGGATCGTTGTTCGAGCAACTTGTCACCGGTGGCCGTGCCCGGGGTAACCATTTCGGTGACTCCTCTTTTAACGATACCCTTTGCCTGTTTAGGGTCTTCGAGCTGATCGCAAACCGCAACACGGTGCCCGGCCTTTACCAGCTTATGAAGGTAGCTGTCGAGCGAGTGATGTGGAAAGCCCGCTAACTCGGCCGAAGCGGCCGCTCCATTATTTCTTTTGGTAAGGGTAATGCCCAAAACGCGCGAGGCCACCACG
>JBILFN010000066.1:0-9603 GCA_044351575.1 Chitinophagaceae bacterium | reverse complement strand
AGCGAATTGACGAGCTACCGTATCTGTAGTGGTGGTCGTTCCGGTAATCTGTAAAATGCGTTCGATGACCGCTTCTACCATGGCATCGGGGCAGGAGGCTCCGCTCGTGATGAGGATGTGGAGCGGGCGGTGAGTCGGTAAAAAGGACGTTGAAGTTTTTTCTTGCCGTGCATGCAAATCGAAGTGCGTGATGGCACCATCGCTGCTGATTTTATCTGCATGACTAATAAAATAGGTGGGCAGCTTTTCTTCGCAGAGTTCTACCAGATGAGAGGTGTTCGATGAGTTATAGCCGCCCACTACCAGGGCCAGATCGGCCGTAGTTTGCAGCAGTCCCGTTACGGCCGTTTGGTTATCGAGGGTCGCATAGCAAAGAGTATCGCGGGTATCGGCTACTTGCTCTTCTTGCTGATATCGTTCCAATACTTTCTTTTTCAAAAAGTCAGCAATGGCTTGTGTATCACTGGCCAGCATGGTGGTTTGATTGACCACGCCAATGCGTTGCAGATCTCTATGTGGGTCGAACCCTGTGGAATATTGTCCGGCAAAGGTCTCAAAAAAGCGTTCCGAAGGTTGATCTTCTATAATAAAGCGAGCCAGTGTTTGGGCTTCATCCATGTCTTTGATGACCAGCGCAGGTCCGTTGGCCGCTGCATGCGAAAAAGTGGCCCGGGTCTCTTCGTGACCGGGTTTACCGTGAATGATAACCGTATAATTTTTTTTAGCAATGACCTCGCTTCGTTTCCAAACCTTTTCGACAAAGGGGCAGGTCGTATTGTAGGGTTCTGTTTGAATGCCGATCGATCGCAGACGCTCCTCTATGTCGAGCGTTGTTCCGAATGCGGGTATCAATACAATGTCGTCGGCGGTCAACTCCTCGAAAGAGATCAGTTGTTTGCCAGTGGTGTCTTGTAAAAAACGAATGCCATGTGCCTGCAGATCGGCATTGACCTGCGGATTATGGATCATTTCGCTGAGTAAGAAAATTCTTTTGTCGGGGTGCTGAGCAACGGTGCGAAATGCGATCTCAATGGCATTTTCTACTCCGTAGCAAAATCCAAAGTGGCGAGCCAGCCAGATCTTGATGTTTCCAAAATCGAGAAGAGTAGGGGTAAAGTCCTTTTTCATCTTGTCGAGCTCCTTGCGTTTGCGCTTGACCGCACTAATCAGGGGGCTGCGATAAATAATAGGTACATCAAAGCTCTTCATAAGGCAAAGATAGGCCAGGCAACGTTTTAAACGCCTTGCGCGATCGATCGGCAGGGTAATGCCGAAATGAATGGGTCGTAAGAACAGGGAGAAAAAAATCTATGTCGTATCTTTCAAAAAAAAATGATCTATGCGCCCGTTCGGATGGTTGCTCGCCGCATTATTGATGACCGCTTCTTGTAAGTTGATGCCTCGGCACGAATCATCCGATACCAACCCGTCTACCGCTATGAAAGGACCTTATACCGCCCCTGCCTGGGTTCAACACACTACCATTTACGAGGTCAATTTGCGTCAGTACACCAAAGAAGGAACAATCAATGCCTTTGCACTCGAGTTGCCCCGCCTCAAAGAGTTGGGGGTAGAGACGCTCTGGTTTATGCCTCTTACCCCCATTGCCCGGCAAAACCGAAAAGGGACCCTGGGCAGTTATTACGCTTGCTCCGACTACACTTCTATCAACGACGAATTTGGAACGGCTGCCGATTTTAAACAGCTGGTGCAGCAGGCGCATGACATGGGTTTTAAGGTCATTATCGATTGGGTAGCCAACCACACAGGCTGGGATCATGTGTGGACCCGACAGCATCCGGAGTATTACCTGAGAGATTCAGTAACCGGTACGTTTCAGATCGCATCTGGCATGGATGACATTATCGAGTTGGATTTTAACAACCCTGCGCTGCGTACAGCCATGATCGATGCCATGAAGTATTGGGTAACTGAGTTCGATATTGACGGATTCAGGTGCGACCTGGCTTTTTGGGTAGAACTTGATTTTTGGAAAGAGGCTCGTCCTCAACTCGATGCTCTAAAACCGCTATTCTGGTTTGGGGAGTTCGATGAATTGGATAAGCCGGAATATGGAGAGGTCTTTGATGCCAGTTATACTTGGACCTGGATGCACCGGGCCAAAGATTTTTACCAGCAAGGGTGGGCCATCGACTCATTACTGACGGTCTTGGATCGGTACGATCGCATAGGAGACAGCAGCCTTCGCTCTTGGTTTACCACCAATCACGACGAGAACAGCTGGAATGGAACAGAGTACGAAAAGTATGGAGAGATGGCCAAGGCATTGGCGGTCTTTAGTGCCACTTGGAATGGAGTGCCTCTCATCTATTCAGGGCAGGAGATCGGTAACAGAAAGCGGATCGCATTCTTCGAGAAAGATCAATTCGAGTCCTCTTCGGATGCTGCTTCTTTATTTGGTTTCTATCAACAGCTGGTTCAATTAAAACGACAACATCCTGCGTTGGCAGCAGGAGATTTTGCAGTAGAGACCCATCGAGTCAAAACCAGCGCCGACGATAAGGTCTTTTGTTATGTTAGAAAGAAAGAAAACCGCGAAGTGCTGGTGGTATTGAACTTATCGGCACAAGCCGATCTGCATTTTGACCTGCTCGATAATAGGGTGATGGGCACGTACCGAAATGCTTTCTCTGGTGCGGCCAATGATTTTACGGCTACTCGTAGTTTTGAGATGCAACCCTGGGAATTTCTGGTCTACGAAAAATAAAAAACCCGGCGCCATCGGGCTACCGGGTTTCGCTATGGTGTACAGCGTTTACTTGTGATTACTTTACTCTTCTTCGGGTGCCAGCGTAACAGGGTAACGGTACAAGCCTTCGTACCCGTCATAGAAACCCTCAAGGCTTAGGTTATCGCCTCGCAATCCGGCAATGGCGCGACTCAATTCTTCGATAGAGCTGACCTCAACGCCATTGATACTGGTAATGATAAAATCTTCTTGCATGCGGGTGCGGCTCAGCGGGCCTCCCTTATTGATCTTCTTAACGCGGATGCCTCCACTGGCATCGTTGCGTTGTGCCATTTTTTTATCGGCATCCTCCAGTTCAGCGCCCAGTAGTTCACCCAGGTTGTTGGCTGCCACATTTTGATAGGTGCCCTGGTCTGCTTTCAGTACCGCCGAGGTAGTCATCTCTTTACCATCTCTTTTAAAGGTGATCTTTACATTATCACCCGCGTTGAGAGAGGCTACGGTGCCCTGCAGTTCGCTCCAGGAGCCGATCGGAACTTCGTTTATTTTTTTGATGATATCTCCTTTTTTTAGGCCGGCCTTGGCCGCAGCTCCGTCGGGGGCCACCGTACCCACATAGGCGCCATCGGTGGAGTTGACATTCTTGCCATCGGACATTATACCCAGGTAAGGACGTTTTACATCACCGAATTTTATCAGGTCATTCACGATCTTCTTGGCCAGGTTAACCGGAATGGCAAAAGAGTATCCGGCGTAGGTGCCGGTGGGTGCATAGATGGCCGAGTTGATGCCGATCAGTTGCCCGTCGGTGGTCACCAAGGCACCTCCGCTGTTGCCCTGGTTTACGGCAGCGTCGGTTTGAATAAAAGATTCAATGGGCGTTTGACTTTGTCTGCCATTTATACCAATGGAGCGCCCTTTGGCGCTAATGATGCCTGCCGTAACGGTGGTTTCGAGGGTAAGGGGATAGCCAATGGCCAGCACCCACTGTCCTAATTTTAGGTTATCGGAATTTCCGTAGATCAGGTAAGGAAATCCGGTACCATCGATCTTTAGCACAGCGATATCGCTGCTGGGATCCTTGCCGATGACCTTGGCCTTGTAATTTTTTTTGTTGCTGAGCGTTACCGTTATCTCTTCGGCCACTCCCGTGCCTCCGTCGGAGATCACGTGGTTGTTGGTAACAATATAACCGTCGTCGCTGATCAGCACTCCGCTACCAGAAGCCCTTTGCTCGGGTTGAATCTGCGGAAAATTAAAGAACTGATCAAAGAAGTCATCGAACATCCCTCCACGGTTGCGGTTGGGCAGTTGATTGGTAATTCGTTTGGCCGGGGTTTTGGTTTTGATGTGCACCACGGCAGGTACCGCCGCGTTGGCCGCCTTGGTAAAGTCGGTGGTCTCGGTGCCGGGTGCCGCATTACCGAAAAAACCTGCATAGTTAACGGGCGCCTTTCCATCGGTCGATTGATAAAACCCGGTGCCGGAACGTCCGGGCATCCAGTAATTATACAACCACACACTGCTGACTGCCGTTACTGCACTTACTGTCATCACCAGTAAAAGTTGTTTCCATTTCATAGAAAAAGTCTTTTTTTTATTAAGGGGCAAATTGCATGCCCGCGATCAGCAAAATAACAAACTGTCAGTTCGATTGAGAGGCCAGGTCTGTCAGTTTAACATTTTTTTGTTGAGAAAGTCGAGGGTGTTGACCCCATCGGCATAGTCCCCGATGGCCGGTAGTTGGCTACTGCCAAAGGCAATACCGCCGGTTCCTACCAGGCATTGAAGGTCGGGATGGGCCCGGGCGGTGGCAAGGGCTTCGGAGTGCTGTTGGTAGTATTCGTAATGTACCTGACCCAGCGGGGCAAACAACGATTGCTGTTCGGTCAGCAATAGGGTACCGTTGGTCATGTAAAAGTTCTTATTGAGGATGAGCAGCGCCAGTTGATAATCGTAGTTGTTCTTATACTTGTGATGCTCGCTTAGCGCTGCATATTTTTTAAAGGCCTCGAGCAAGGGAATAAAGTCATAGCCAACGGGTACATACAGCTTGGAGACGTTTCTGCAGCCCATTCCAAAGTACAGGTGCACATCGTCGGCCAGGGCTTCGAGTTCGGTTGTGGACTCGTGACCGCTCAGCAGGGCCACCGCCGTTCGATTTTTTCGAATAATGTGTGGGTATTTTCCAAAGTAGTACGAAAAGTACCGCGAGGAGTTGTTGCTGCCGGTTGCAATATAGGCATCGGCACCATTGAGTCTCTCTGCGGTTTGTACATAGGGATGCAAGGACGGTTCCCAGCGAACCAATTGGTCAAAGAGATGGGGAAGCAATACGGCATCTTTTGAAGAAAGTTTTACCAGTGCCTTGTGCCCGCTAATAAAGACAGATAACCAGTCGTGAAAACCCACCATTGGAATGTTGCCGGCCATTACCAGCCCCACCGTTTTTGGGTGGGCAGGCTGGTCAGGCACCTGTTCTGCGAGTGCCCATTGCTCCAGCACAGGGCGGGTTAACCAGTGGCGGGCCATGTGCGAAACCGCAACATCTATAAATTCTCCGGTAAACCAAGCATTTTGCTGTTCGGCGCGCTGCTTCGCCGCTTGCCAGTCGGGACCATTGGCCAGCAGGTACTCTCCCAGTCGGGCCAGCAAAGAAATTCGTTGTGGTAAATTCATTCCGCTCTGTTAAATTTGTAATGCAAAAGTAGTAGTCAACATTTAATTCATCTTTTATGGCCATTAAGATAACCGAAGAATGTATCAATTGCGGCGCCTGCGAGCCCGAATGTCCCAATAACGCGATCTACGAAGGAGGAGTGGAATGGGCCATTGCCGATGGTACCACGGTCAAGGGTGCCTTTACCCTTATGGACGGTTCTGTGGTGAGTGCCGATCAAAAGAATCAACCAATTGCATCCGACACATACTACATTACGCCCAACAAGTGTACCGAGTGCCAGGGTTTTCATGAAGAGCCACAGTGCGCGGCCGTTTGTCCGGTCGATTGCTGTGTTCCCGATGAGTTGTACAAAGAGACCGTAGAACAGTTGATGGAGAAAAAAGAAAAGCTCCACATTTAGTTTCCTTACCTCACCCATGAGTCCTAAAAAAATAGCACTGGTCACCGGCGGTTACTCCGGAGAATCGGTCATTTCTTATCGTACGGCCACAACCATTCGTCAACATCTCGATCCTGCCTTGTACGAAGTTCATTGGATCGATCTTACCCGTGCGGGATGGTTTCATGTAGAAGAAGGGGAGCGTCGAACGCCGGTTTGCAAGGATGATTTTTCGGTGACCATCGGTGGTAAGCGCATTCAATTCGATGCGGTGTTCATTGCCATGCACGGAACGCCCGGTGAGGATGGAAAGCTGCAGGGGTATCTTGAGATGCTGGGTATTCCCTACACGGGTTGTGATGCGACTACCTCGGCGCTTACATTCAACAAACGTTACGCCACCGCCGTGGCCGCAGCCGCCGGTATAGCAGTCGCCAGATCGGTGCTGTTAATAAAAGGTCAGCCACAGGATGTGACGCAACTTGTTTCTTCGCTTCGTTTTCCCTTATTCGTAAAACCCAATAACGGAGGGTCGAGTATAGGAATGTCCAAGGTTGACCAACCCGGCAATGCATTGCACAACGCACTCGATAAGGCGTTTGCCGAAGATGATCAGGTGCTCATCGAAGAGATGATACTTGGCAGGGAGTTTACCGTAGGTGTGTTTAGTAATAAGGGAGCTCTTGCCGTTCTGCCCATTACTGAAGTAAAGGCGGACAAGGACATGCCTTTTTTCGATTTCGAGGCCAAGTACCAAGGCAAATCAACCGAGACTACCCCTGCCGCCATCGATGAGCAGATGGCAGATAATATCAGGGCGGCCGCACAACAGGTGTACCGCGCTTTCAATTGCCGTGGGGTGGTAAGGATCGATTTTATCTACAGTGAGTTAGAGCAACGCCCCTACATGCTGGAGGTCAATTCGATTCCCGGTCAAAGTGAGGCCAGTATCATTCCGCAGCAGGTGAGAAGCACAGGTTCGACCCTCCGCGAATTTTATGATATGCTATTGCAAGACTGTCTATCTTCTACCTCAACTATGTAACGTACATGTTCGAATTTATTACCAAAAGGTCGTTGTGGTTTAATGTGGTGGTCGGGCTCCTGCTGGCCTTACTGCTGTTCGGACTATTTTTATTTTCACTAGGATGGGTAACCGGTCATGGCAATGCTGCTGTCGTACCTAATCTTACCGGTAAGAGTTTCGAGGAGGCCAAGCTTCTGTTAGAAAAAGCCGGATTTGAGTACGAGATTCAAGATTCTGTCTACGTCGACACCATTCCTCCACTTCAGGTCATCAAACAGATCCCTGATGGAGACGAAGTGGTCAAATCGAACCGAACCATCCTGCTTATCGTACGCAGTGTGGATCCGCCGTTGGTAGAGATGCCGAATTTGATCGGTTATAGTTTTCGCAATGCAGAGGTGGTGTTGGGTACCATGGACCTGAAGGTCGGAGACACGATTTTTCGCCCCGATTTTGCCCGCAATGCCGTATTGGAGCAGCGATACAACGGATCTCCCATTACCGCCGGAACCCGCCTTCGAAAAGGTAGTTTGATCACACTGGTGCTGGGCGATGGAATCGGAGATCAACCTATTGCGGTACCCGGTCTGATCGGTTTGAATTATATGGACGCGAAAGCGATCGTCGACAGCAATCGACTGGGATTTGGGGCTATTGTATTGGATGCTGGTTTACGCGATACGCTTTCGGGCTTTATCTATCGACAAAGCCCTGCCCGTCTCGACGAAGACGGCTTTCCGGTCAAGATCCGTCCGGGTCAATTGATCGATATTTGGATAGGGGTCGATCGCCCTTCACTTGACACGCTGAACAACTAAAGTATATGGATACAATCACCGTCGAAGAATTAAAGTCCCGTCTGGATAAAGGCGAAAAGCTAACGCTCATCGATTGTCGCGAGCCACATGAGTATGCCGAATTCAATATTGGGGCTACGCTTATCCCGCTAGGAAAGATACAGTCCATGCAACTCGACGAACTCGAAGATCATAAGGAGGATGAGATCATCATTCACTGTCGCAGCGGTCAGCGCAGTATGATGGCCTGTATGTTCTTAGATGCGTTGGGATATAAGCATACCCGTAATCTCGTAGGGGGAATGCTGGCCTGGCAACAGCAGTTCGGCAAATAATACCAATTTAAGGAACATTCGTTCTCTAGAGCCTGATATTCAGGCCCAGCATGTAGTTGATGCCTGCCATCGGAAAATAGTAGTTTTCGGTCGTTAGCTGCCCTCCCGCTATATAGCTAAAGGTGTAGCCATTGGGTTCGTACAGTGTATTGAATATGTTATTGACGCTGCCATTGATGCTCCACTCTTTTATCTTCTTTCCTTTTCTTGTATAAACCATGCGGGCATCTTGTACAAAGAAGGGGTCCAGACTTCTGCCTAGTTGTTGCGTGTTATCCAAATACTGACGGCTTACATAGCGGCTGCTAAGTGAGAGGGTGGTATTCTTTAAGGGGGTAACGCTCAGTGTTCCGTTGCCGATGCAAGAAGGAGAGAAGGCAAGTGTAGAACGCGCATATTGCTTGCGTATCTGAATGCCCTGGTCGTAGTCGTCTATGAACTCTTCGAGATCCCTTACCTGGTTGCTACTGAGCGTAAGGTTTGCACTGGCCTGAAGCCACGCGAACACCCGTACTTGCCCTTGCAATTCTACCCCGGTCCTAAAACTTTGCGGCACGTTCGATCGGGTGTAGGCACCCACGTCATTGATCTTTCCGGTCAGCACCAATTGGTTTTTGTAGTACATGTAATAGCCGGTTACGCTCCATTGATAGTGAGCGCGCTGTTTTTCGAGCCCCACTTCCACATCATGTAACTGCTCGGGCATTGGACGTTGTGCAGCACCGGCCTCAAAATCATCTCGGTTGGGTTCTTTGCTTCCCTTGCTGTACGACACATACGAGCGCCACCCGTTCTTGCGGTATGTAATGCCCGCCTTGGGATTCAGGAACGTAAAGCGAGTGTTGACGGCCAAATTTGGGTTATCCCTAAATCCGTCTACGCTGTATTGAACATGACGAAGTTGAATATCATAAAAAGCAAACCAGTAGGGGGCTATTTGTGTTTGCTGTTTTGCATAGGCCGATACGTCTTTTTTAAATCCATTATTGTTGTACCATTGGTGAGGAGAGGACAGTCCGTGTGTAGACCAGATCAATTTTCCATAGTGATCGCCATCATACGCAGAAAGATGGGCGCCTAGCATCCAATCGGTTTTCTTATGCTGATAGCGCAAATTGAGTTGTTGTCCATAAAAGTAATTGTCGAGCCAGAGTTGTCTGATAAAATCGGCACGAAGTTGTGTTACGCCATTGATCACGGGAGCCGTCAACTGGTAGCGTTCGTATCTCTCATTGGCGCGGTACTGTTCGTAATAGCCTTTTCCCCTTGTTAAAAAGAGTGTTGTATTCAGTTGCCATTTTTTGGAAAGGCGGTGCTCTGCAAAAAGTTGATAATTCGTTTGCGTGTAATTATCCGTTTCGTTTTCGTAGGGCGTTACAGGGTGCGCCGTACCCGCATAGTTTACGGTGCGGTTTCCGCTTTTTAGATCTGCCTCGGAAATGCCATACCAGGCTTGGTACGTTTTCTCTTTGCCCGAAAAGATCGTCAGCCGAACTTGTGTATTTTTTCGTTGATAGCCACTCGACACATAGAACGATCGCAGGTAGCTCGAGGCCCTGTCAATAAATCCGTCGCTTTGTATAGAGGAGAGTCGTATGTCTGTGCTAAAGCCGTTCCTATTTCCCGTGCCGGCCTTGAGGGTATGCTTGCGCGAATGAAAAGAACCATAGCT
>JBILFN010000141.1:0-3382 GCA_044351575.1 Chitinophagaceae bacterium | reverse complement strand
CGTTAATTGCTGCACCATACTACTTACCGAGGCAATACTTTATCTAATGTCGCACCCAGGTCGTCGCCCCGCAGTGATTCGGCAACGATCTTTCCTTGCGGATCGATGAGTACGTTATAGGGGATCCCGGTAATTTTATAAAGCGATACGACCGGGCTATCCCAGAATTTTAGATCACTGACCTGCGTCCAGGTCAATCCGTCTTTCATCACAGCCGTCATCCAGTCGTCTTTGGCACCAGGCTGATCGAGCGAGACGCCCAGCACAGTAAAATTTCTATTCTTAAATTGCTGGTAGGCGGCTACCACTACCGGATTTTCCATACGACAAGGCTTACACCAGCTGGCCCAGAAATCGACCAGCACATATTTACCGCGAAACGAACTTAAACTGATGGGCTTTCCATTGGGATCGGGAAGACTAAATTCGGGAGCGGTCTGGCCCGTCAACCCCTGAGAGGTTTGCTGCTGTTGCTTGATTATCGCATCTACCGCCGTTACGCCCTGGTGAGCAGGAAAACGACTGGCCAGCGAAGTTATCATCTCGGCCACTTCGGTGTTATCAAAACCACGCAGGCCAAAAGCAGGATTGCCGGCCATGTTCTGATAATATCCCAAGATCATCATAGTAAGCGCCGGACTGACACTGGAGGTCAAGGTCGATTTGGTGTAGGCATACAGAGAATCCGTCTTATTTTTCAATTGTGCGGCTTGCGTCTGTAACAAACTATCTTGAGTAGGCGTACGTACACCGATACGTGTCGCTATACTATCGGCCACTTTGCGCAACTCAAAGGCTTGCTGTAACTGCGTGTTGAACCGAAGCATATACTGTTGTAAGTTCTTGCTGGCCTCTGAACCGATAACCTCATAGCGATCGGGAAACTGGCTGTTACCTGGGCCAAAGAAAATATTCAGTTCGACGGTCGATGCATCATTGATCAATGAAGCGGCCGGATAGGACTGCGTGCCGATCCGCAGGTTGAAGATCTTCTCTTCGGAGGCGGTAGCTTGCAACGTATAAGCGCCATCCTTGTCAAGAACAGCAGAGTCTACCACTAACCGTTGCATAGTGGCCATGGGTACCTCTTCGAGATAAACAGTTTGAGCATCGATCCCCTTGATCTTTCCGGATACAGAGAAATTGTTACCACGCTTGTTTGGCGCGCAAGAGAATAAAACGAAAAGGGCCACTAAGCCAACATAAGATCTTTTCATGTGCTATAATTTAAAGAAGTGCCTGAACAGACGCTATTACGTCGGCGAGTCTTGCTGCATCTTGACCACCAGCGGTGGCCAATGTTTTTTGTCCGCCACCGCCGCCTTTGATAAGAGGGGCCACGATGGTTTTTATGATGGAGTTGGCATCGAGCGAAGACGACTTGGTCAGCTCTTCTGCAATGCCAATCGCAACGAAGGGTTTTCCTTCGATCAGAGCGGTCAGCACGATTACCAGGCTCTCTGCTTTTCCGCGCAGGTCCAGACAACATTTCTTTAACGCATCGGGACTGTTCACCGCTACTTGCTCACCGATAAAATGTACGGACCTTACTTTTTTGACCTGCCCCGCCAAGCGTTCGCAAAGGAGGGCTATTTCTTTTTGTTCGAATTGCTCCAGTTTTTGACGAAGGACCGACTGCTCTTGCTGCAACTGCTCTACGGCCTTCGTAATATCCTTTGGATTTTTAAGCAACTCTCGAAGCGATTGCAGCGTAAAGGCCGTGGCACGGACGTGCTCGATAGCGGGTTGTCCGCAAACGGCCTCGACTCGACGAACCCCAGCGGCTACTGCCGACTCGGAAAGCAACGAGAAAAAACCCAATTCACCGGTGGCCCCTACATGCGTGCCCCCACACAGCTCTACCGAGTAAGAGGCATCGGTGATCACGACCCTGACCTTATCACCATACTTTTCTCCGAACAGGGCCATGGCGCCCAACTGAAGGGCTTCTTCTTTGGCCATGGTCTTGATGACCACGGGAATATTCTCTCTGATCTTATTGTTGACGATCGTTTCGATCTGCAAGAGTTCATCAGCCGTAACCTTAGCGAAATGCGAAAAGTCGAAGCGAAGATGAGCTGGCTCTACCAACGAACCTTTCTGAACTACATGCGTGCCGAGCACCTGACGCAGGGCCGCATGCAAGAGGTGAGTTGCCGTATGATGTGCCGCTGTCTGGTTACGCAAAACCCCATTGACCGAGGCCGTTACCATTTCGGTCACCACCGCGGGCATCTCCTGCGTATAATGAATGACCAGGTCGTTATCCTTTTTCGTATCCGTTACCGCAATGCGTTGCTCTCCGAATTGCAACCATCCGCTATCTCCTACCTGTCCACCGCTCTCGGCATAGAAAGGAGTTGCACGCAATACCCACTGGTAGCCTTCTTTGCCTTTGGCCGTGACTTTTCTGTACTTGAGCACTGGTGTCGTGATCTCGAGTTGTTCGTAACCTACAAATTGATTGGAACCCTCTTGTAATACCGTCCAATCTCCGGCATCCACTGCAGTGGCCGCACGACTGCGGTCTTTTTGTTGCTTCATCTCAACTTCAAATCCGGCCTCGTCTACCCGTAATCCTTGTTCGGATGCGATCAGTCGGGTCAGATCGATCGGAAACCCGTAGGTATCATAAAGCTCAAAGGCAGCAGCACCTGCGATGGTGCCATCCTTTGCCGTTTGCACAATATCGTCTATTCGACGAAGTCCCTTCTCGAGTGTTCGCAAAAACGCTTCTTCTTCTTCGCGCACCACACGCGTTACAAAATCGACTTGCTGGTGCAATTCAGGAAATACGTCTTTGAACTGACCCGCCAATACGGGCACCAATTGCGTAAGCAAAGGTTGGCGATAATTCAAATACGAATAATAATAACGCACGGCCCGTCTAAGAATTCGCCTGATTACATATCCGGCTCCGGTATTCGAAGGCAACTGTCCGTCGGCGATCGTAAACCCGATGGCACGAATATGATCGGCAATGACCCGAAAAGCCACAGCGGTCTTGGTATCGGATCCGTCGTAGCGTGTTCCCGAAATTTTTTCGGTGGTCGCAATGGTCCCACTAAAGATGTCGGTGTCGTAATTGGAGGTTTTGCCCTGCAGTACGCGCACCAGCCGCTCTAACCCCATGCCCGTATCGACATGGGTGGCTGGCAGCGGCTCGAGACTACCGTCCTTTTTACGATTGAATTGAATAAATACATTGTTCCAGATCTCGATCACTTGCGGATGGTCTTTATTGACCAGGGTCTGACCAGGCACTTTCTTTCGCTCTTCGTCGGAGCGGCAATCGATGTGGATCTCACTGCAGGGTCCGCAGGGTCCGGTATCGCCCATCTCCCAGAAATTATCTTTTTTATTGCCAAAGACAATGTGATCG
>JBILFN010000140.1:0-3418 GCA_044351575.1 Chitinophagaceae bacterium | reverse complement strand
GGTCTACCAGGGACGCTTCGTATCCCAGTTGTTTGATCGCGGCAGGCGATCTTCTTTTTTCGATGT
This sequence comes from Chitinophagaceae bacterium, assembly GCA_044351575.1. GTDB lineage: Bacteria > Bacteroidota > Bacteroidia > Chitinophagales > Chitinophagaceae > JJ008. The sequence goes on along the minus strand of JBILFN010000140.1, from coordinate 3,352 downwards.
ATTGGTACAAGATATGATCGAGCACCTCGTATGCGGGAAGCGAATCGGTATCGAGCTGATCAGGTCGTAGCTCCGCGGAGGGAGGCTTGCAAATAATAGCGTGGGGAATCAGTTCGGTATCGCGATTGATGTATCGGGCCAATGCATAGACTTGTAATTTGTAACAATCGCCCAATACGCCCAGACCTCCGGCCATATCGCCATAGAGCGTGCCATAACCGGTGGCCAATTCGCTTTTGTTCGACGTATTGAGCAATACATATCCAAATTTATTGGCCAGCGCCATCAATATATTTCCACGGGTGCGGCTTTGTAGATTCTCTTCGGCAAGTCCGGGCGGCAGGTCCCCAAAACTTTCTTTCAATACATCGAGTAACGATTCAAATACCGGTTGAATGGAGATGATCTCGTACGGGTTTTGCAACCGCTGGCTGAGCAGCTCGGCATCGCGCACACTATGATCGCTCGAGTAGACCGAAGGCAGCAGTACGGCCTTTACGTTTTCTTTACCAAGGGCCTCTACCGCCAATGCTTGCGTAACAGCGCTGTCAATACCGCCGCTGCTTCCCAAGACGGCCCTGGTAAAACCCATTTTAGAAAAATAGTCACGAATGCCATTTACAATAGCTTCCTTGATCTCGCCGGTACAGAGATCGGGTTCTAACCGAAGCGGATCGAGCTCGGCATCGGGCAGTTGCGCAGCGGTCTGCAGCGGACGTTCGGCAAAAGAACCATCTTCGTTCCATGTTACGAACTGCAGCGCCTCTTTGAACAAAGGCAACTGTGCCACCAGATTCGCCTCCTTGTCCATTACCAATGAGCCGCCATCAAAGACGATCTCGGTCTGGCTTCCTACCGCATTGCAGTAGACAAGCGGAATATTATAGCGAAGTACATTTCTTTTTACAATGGCCTTGCGGTCTTCGACATGGGTATAATCGAACGGTGATGCCGATAGATTGATGATAATGTCGGGGCGCTGTCCGATCAGCTGGTCCATAGGACAATGCGTGTATAGAGGATTGTCTCCCAGATTCCAAATATCCTCGCAAAGGGTCACGGCGAGTTTCTTTCCCTGGCATTCGATCAGCTTCCACTCGTGGGCCGGCTCAAAATAGCGGTACTCGTCAAAAACATCGTACGTAGGAAGACAGGTCTTATGCACCACCGCCCTAGTCTCGCCGTCGTGTAAAAAATAGGCGGCATTGAACAATCTTTTTCCTTTCGAGGAGGGATTGCGGTCGGGTGACCCGATCAGTACGCCGATGCCCTGCGTGTGGGGCTTGATCCGATCGAGTGCGCCGTGGCACTGGTCGATAAAATCATCGAACTCCAAAAAATCGCGAGGCGGATATCCACAGATCGCCAGCTCCGAAAAAACGATCAACGAAGCCCCACCCTGTTTAGCAGTGGCGATCGCATCGATGATCTTGCGAGTATTGGCGGCAAAATTGCCGATGTGGTAGTTCTGTTGCGCAACGGCGATCTTCATAGAGCAAAAGTACGCCATTGTTTTGTAGCGTACCTTTGACCCATGCAAAGATCCTTTGGGGTATTATGGCTTTGTTGCTTACTGCTATTGGGCTGTACAAACACCAATCCCGCGCCCGATGTAAGCCATATTGAGGTAGAAGTGCGTCTCTCCCGGTTCGACAGGGCTTTTTTTGCACTCGATACCCAGCACCTTGGCCCATCGCTCGATACCCTGTCAAAAAAATTTGCCGGTTTTTACCCCGAGTATATGCAATACATCTTGGGAGTTAGTGGCGATGTGACCGATACGGCCACCCTGCAGGCGACCCTTCTTTTTTTACGTAGCTATAAAGGCCTCAACGATTCGCTGCAGCTTCGTTTTTCAGATACCCGCGCCCTAGAAAAAGAGTTAGCAAGCGCTTTTCGGTACCTGCGCTATTATTTTCCTTCGTACTCACCCGGAATCATCACGCTTTACACCGGGCCCTTTGATGCCCCGGGCGTAGCCACCGTTCGCAGCGGAACAGCCCTGGGTCTTCAGCAATTTGCCGGTCAAGATTTCTTTGCGTATCAAACCGCCGAACTGCAAACGCTCTATCCCACCTACCTAAGCAAACGATTTGCTCCTCCGTATATGGTACCGGGCGTTGTAAAGGCCATTGCGGAAGATATGTTCCCTCCACGAACGGCCGAGCTTCCGCTTGTGGAGCAAATGGTAGAAAAAGGAAAGTACTGGTACCTGGCCTCATTACTGCTCCCCGAGCATTCCGACTCGGTGATCACCGGCTATACAGCGCAACAACTGGCCTGGTGTAAGGAGAACGAAGGACTTATCTGGAGTCATTTACTAAAGAACGAAGACCTTAATTCGCTTAACCCCGTGGTCATCCAAACCTACTTGGGCGAGGCCCCTTTTACACAAGGATTATCACAGGAATATTCGCCGGGCAATCTGGGTGCCTGGGTTGGATGGCAGATCGTAAAAAAGTTCGTGGCATCGCAGAAAGAAATGCATCCCGAAGCGGTCATGAAAACAAGCGCTGCTTCGCTATTGGAGCAGGCAAAATACAAGCCTAAATAATAGTTAATTGAACTTGAACGGAACGATCATCTCAAAACTGGGGATCGTAACCGTAAAGAGTTGACGGGTCTCGAGATTTTCCATTTGATAGGTGCCATACATGCGTCCCATTTCGGTGCGCAAGTTACAACCGCTCACATATTGGTATCGCTCTCCGGGTTGAAGTACGGGCTGTACCCCCACCACTCCTTCGCCCTCTACTTCGCGGTGCGAAGCATTGCTATCGAATATAAACCAGTGCCGCCGATGCAGTTTTACCGGAAAAGAATTGTAGTTCTCTAGTACGATACGATATGCGAACATGTACTCCGATTGCATGGGATTGCTGTAGTCCTCTTGGTAAAAGGTCTCTACGCTCACCTGCACGCCCTCTGATATCATCGAAGCCATGGTATAAATTTAGTAAAATCGGCAAGCATCGCATTAAGTTTTTGCTGCTTACCTTTGCGGCGTAAAAAAATAATAATATGAAGATCGCAGTTGCAAAAGGAGACGGTATTGGACCCGAAATAATGGAAGCGGTCCTGCGCATTTTTGAGGCCAACCAGGTTCCCTTGCATTACGAGATGGTCGAGATGGGAAAGTGGGTTTTTGACAAAGGTTTTAATAATGGAATGACCCCGGAGGCTAAACAAACCATCGAGCAACTGGGTCTCCTCTTCAAAGGCCCCATGGAAACGCCCAAGGGCAAAGGCGTAAAAAGTATCAACGTAACGGCTCGTAAGACCTGGAATACCTATGCTAACAAGCGGGTCTTTACCTCCTTGCACGGGGTAGATACCGTATTTAGCAAAGCCG
>JBILFN010000139.1:0-3423 GCA_044351575.1 Chitinophagaceae bacterium | reverse complement strand
GGTGTATCGGGCCTTGACATCCCGAATAGTGGTGTTGGCCACCACGTTAGGATCACCCGAGCCACCGGGGTCGGTGTAAGACTTTTTACAACCCGGCATCAGCGCGAGGGTCACCAATAATACAAAAAGCAATGAGGAGGTAGTTACATTTTTCATTTTCTATTTTTTTAGCTCGATCGTTTTATTGAATATCGGCAGAACTTCTAATGCCGATCTGGGTAGCATCTTGTGTTGCTGTTTTAAAGATAGAGATATAGCCGGTAACCGAGCGACCGGCCCTATTAACGGTAATACCCGAAGCGCTACGCACGAATAGGGTAAGACTACCGGTACCATCTGTCAGCGTATAGGTCGTACCTGTACTGTTCGTGGCCGTCTGTGTAATGGCAGTGAGGTTATTGATAGTGACCAGCGATGAAGCCCAGCTGTTACGGTTAGAAAGTACTTGGGCACAGGTGGCAGTGCGAGGCGTTACGGTAAGGCTGAGTGGCACGGTAACGATCTTTTCTTTGGGAACGCTCTTTAATTCGAGGTCACCATTAAATAAGATCAACTCCCCAACGCCTGCCGCATCGATCTCGAGCACGGAACCCAGTGCATAGACAGGAGAACCGATCATGGTGTAGAGATAGATACCGGCACCACTTTCGTCTTGCAACCTAAAATTACCGGCCGCCTCATTGGCACTATTCGAGATAACCATGCCTCTGATCTTTTTTGTTCCAAACGGTACCAGCAATGTTCCTGTACCCGGATAGAGCGCCCTAAATTGAGCGATGGGCATTAACTGAGAGGGATTGGTAGGGGTCACCGGATCGGGACCCGTTGGTCCTATCGGTTGCTTGTTGCAGGCGCCTGCCAGCAACACAAAAACGATCGCCGATGCCAGAAAAATAAAATTGATGGATCTCATATTTCTATGATTGAATGTCAGGTTCATCAAAAACGAAGGGTTACACTGGTAAAGAAATTTAAACCGAAGGCATAGAACAAACGAGGCGGAAACTTGCCGACCTCTATGGGATCTGCCGCATTTTGCTGCTGGTCGTAGCGCAACTGCTCAAAACCACCCGTTAGGATATTTCGGTTATTGAGCAGGTTATTGATGCCGGCATTGAACACCAAGAAGGTAGATTTTTTATTGATCTCGTAACGACGGGGAAGCTTCCAAGAATAACCGCCAAAGAAATCTACGGTCTGCTGGGCATCGAACTTTTGCTGATCGAATACCTGTTTATACCCGGTGGTACCGGGTGTCAGAAACTGCAGGGCCTCCCAAGTACGACGAAGGGGATTGATGGCCAGATACGATTGATCGAAGTAGCTGCCTGTAAGACTCACGAACCAAAATTTAGGCGAGCGATAGTTAAGCGACACGCTATAGGCCTCCATAGGGGTAGAGGGTATCCTGAAATTCTCGGCATAGATAATATCGCGTCCTATCTCGGTGGCACTATTATCTACCGTAATGATGGCCTGCTGACGACTATCGAAATAATAGCGCCCGATAGAAGCCGCCGCGTTGATGGTCAAGGTAGAGGAAAGACGAGCCTCTACGCCGAACTCTCCTCCCACATGCAACTTGTCGATACCGCTAATTGCATAATTGACGAAATTCTGATAGAAATCATGATAGAATATCATCACATCCATCCCTTTTCTGAATTGAGTGTAATAGCCACCCAGTTTTACCCGCAACCGGGGCGCATTGAGCACATAGCCCGCCTCGCCCGTCAGGATCTCTTCGCTTTGAAGCTGCTCTTGTTGCGCATTGCGTGTGCGCGGAGATATGTAAATATTCTCGAAATAAGGTGCCCGGGTCAGATAAGAACCGTTGACGAAAATATAATTACGGCCATCGATCTTATAGGTGACCCCGGCCTTACCTGCATAATTCAAAAAGTTGTTGATGACGCCCTTCCCATAAGAATCGTTGGGAAAAATGCCATTACGCACATTGCCCTCACGATAGAAACGGGTGTGCGAAGCCTGCCCCGCCACAAAAACGTCCCACTTGTCAAGTTGAAAAACACCCTGCCACCAGGCAGCGGCGCGGCCAATGTTCAGGTTATAATCATAACCGAATCGATCGCCCACCTTTAAAATTCGGTTCGGCACGTCCACATCGAATTGATTGGCTGTTCCACCCATACCAAAATCTCTTTCCGCAAACTGGTTTAAGTTAACATAGAAATCGCCTCCGAGCAGATCATCTACTTTTTTATAGTACCGGTTTTGCTGAGACTGGTACGAAAGTCCGGCCGTCATATCGAGATGCTCTCCCACACGCGTGTTGAGCACGGTGTTGAAATTAAAACGCTGCGTATTGATGATGCGATTCTCTATAATGTAGCGAGAACGCAATCCCGACACATTGTTACCGGGTATGCCGTTCGCATTGGCAACGGTCATGTAACCCGATTTGTTTATGTCATACAAGCGCTGCCAGTTGATCTGTCGAAGAGAGATGTCATTGCGCATGAGACCAGCCAGTCTCGCTGCTTGTGCAGCATCGGGCGTAGAGGCCCAGGTGCCGGTATAACTGGGCAGGTAGCGATAGTAATCGGGACGAGGATCGGCCGCATTGTACCAGTCAAAAGCAGTTACGGAGCGGTCGCCGAACGAATAACTTGCCGCGGTCGTGAGCGTCGTGTTGTTGCGCAACCTGAATTCATGATTGAGGATGGCTACGGGTTGATGCGTTCTTCCGACACTTACGTTTCGCTTGCGGCCATTTTGATATCCCCAATTGGGATTATAATAATTGGTGCCGGCCAGGTCCATCATCTCTTGCACGGCCGGCCCCTGACGGCCGTTCACCGTAGGCGCATCAAAAAGAGTCAATGAAACTAAATGACGTTGGTTGATCCGTTTGTCGACACTCGCAAAAAAAGCCCAACCGTCGTAATGCGTTCCGGGCACGTAACCCTCATCGGCCCAGCGTCGGCTGCCACTCAACGAAAGCGCCCATCCTTTTTGGCTTACTCCGGTGGAGTGCGTGAGCATGATCCGGTTATTATAGGTTCGGTTCGAAGCCGCATAGCTGATCTGGGTCTGCGCCCGCTGACGACTGGCCCTGGCATCGATGTTGGTGTTGCCTCCAATATCGCCAAAGGTGAATGTGTTGTATCGCAACCCCCACGAAACATCCCGGTTGCGCATTACGTCGTTTAGGCCGCCCCACAATCCAAAAGGGGTAAACCCGTTATCGAGATTGTCCATGGGGACTCCGTTGAGAAAAGTACTGAAATGATCGTTATCGTATCCTCGGATGCGAAAACGAACGGCACTGAAATTAAAGGCAGCCGCCGAAAAGAAAGGATCGCGTCCGGCCGTAAGAAGCGAAGAGACATTTTGGTTACCTCCGTCACCCAGATCGTTATCGTCGATCGATACCGTAGGAATATTATCCAAGATGCCATC
>JBILFN010000065.1:0-10030 GCA_044351575.1 Chitinophagaceae bacterium | reverse complement strand
GCAGGAGCGGTCGTGTTCGGACAAAGTGGTGTGGCCAGTTCCATCGAAGGGAAAAAAACCTACTGGGGTACGCCGGCCATAGATTTCAATGAGAAAAGAAGAGAGTTGGTCTGGGTAAAAAGAATTCCCTCGTTGTGGGAAAAGGTAAAGGCGCTCCTTAAGTAAGCGATGCTTGCCTCAGTGCTATAGCGTGCTCGATTTTGCGTGCTCGCTGTATTTTTTACAAGCCTCTTGAATGGTCTGTTCGAGTGGCGTATAAGAAAATTCAGGAAAATCATTGAGAAGTTTACGGTTGTCAAAGCGTGTGGCACTCATGGCGACCCTGGCACTCTCGCGGGTCAGCAGCGGGCGCTTTCGAGCTAGCCAAGACCGGATCGCCTCTAGCCGCCAGGCCAGCCCCAGCAAGAGACCCGAGGCTTTCATCGAAGGTCGTTTGCGTCCAAATCCGTCGGCGATGCAAAACTGTAATTGCTGAAAGGTCCAGGTATCGCCATTTACAATATAGCGTTGCCCGCCGGGTGATTTTTCTAATAATAATACGGTAGCGCGCGCAACATCTTGTACATCCACAAAACCATTCAGTCCGCCGGTGTACCATCGAAACCCCTCGTAGAGTTGCTTGAATATGGCACAGCTGCTTTGCTCCCAATTGCCATAGCCAAGAATAGTGCTTGGATTTACGATGACCGTATCGAGGCCTTCACTGTAACCCCGCCAGGCATGTAGCTCGGCTTGGAATTTACTGCGTGCGTAATGTGTATGAAGAGGCCCCTCTTTCCAAGTTGCCTTTTCGTCTACCCATCCTCCGCCTGCTACACGACCCAATGCCGCTACCGAGCTAATGTGCACCAGCCGCGTGATCTTTTTTTCGATGGCGGCATTGACCACGTTGTTGGTACCCTCTGTATTGACCTGGTACAGCTGCTTACTGTCTTGCGGAGCGAACGAGACCATCGCTGCGCTATGAATAACGGCATCCATTCCCTCCATGGCCTCTTCGAGCGAGATGATGTCGAGAATATCACCTTCTACCCATTCTACGTTTTTCAATTGGCCCGGATCGATCCACCCCGGACGTTTCTGGTTACGCACCAGTGCCCGTACCTGATAGCCTTGTTGCAACAAAACGACCAAGAGATAAGAACCTAAAAATCCGTTTGCTCCGGTGACCAGAATTTTTTTTCCCATCAGGCCGATTTGTATTGGTAATAGCCTTCGCCCGATTTTTGACCCCACTTACCGGTTTGCACCAGTTGTTGCTGAATGGGAGAGGGTCTAAGCCGTTCCGGTTTCCCCAATTGTTCGTACACCGAGCAGCTCACTGCGTAATTGATGTCGTTACCGATAAGGTCCATTAGTGCAAAAGGCCCCATTTTAAATCCGGCTGCCATAAGAATACGGTCGATCTGCGCCATGGAAGCCTTTTGTTCTTCTGCCAGTCGTAGTGATTCTATGTAAAAAGGCCTCGCTACCCTGTTGACGATAAAGCCGGGGGAGTCAATGCAGAGCACGGGTGTCTTTTTCAACGATCGTATCAGTTGCCAGGCTGTATCCTTTACGCGTGCGGCCGTAAAGGGCGTGGTAACGACCTCTACCAGCTTCATGCGTGTGGCCGGGTTAAAAAAGTGTAATCCGATCACTCGTTCGGGGTGTTGAATGGCCTTTGCCATTTCGCTGATCGAGAGCGAAGAGGTGTTACTGGCAAAGATGCAATCACTATGATTGAGTTCGGCCAGTTGATTGAAGAGGGCGATCTTGGGCGCTGGCTTTTCTACGATGGCCTCAATAAAAAGTTCGGCCAAACAGTGCTCGATCTCGCTGGTAAATTCAATGCGCGCCAGTGCCTGTGCAGCGGTTGTTTCGGAAATCTTTTCTTTTTCTACGCTCTTGTTAAGCTCTTTTTTAAGTTGTGCCCGCGCTTTATCGAGTGCGTCCGGTTGTAGATCAAAAAGAAGGGTATTGAATCCAGCGAGGGCTGCTGTTAGGGCAATACCCCTTCCCATTGTACCGGCCCCACATACTCCAATGGTGTTGATCTCCATAGTGGGTGCTTATCAGGTGGCGGCCGCAAATTGTTGTAAGAATCGTATGTCGTTCTCGCTGAACAACCGCAGGTCGTTTACGCCATACTTGAGCATGGCAGGTCTTTCTACGCCCATGCCAAAAGCAAATCCGCTGTATTTTTCAGGGTCGATGCCACAATTGCTGAGAACGTTGGGATGCACCATTCCGCACCCTAAGATCTCGACCCACCCCGATTTTTTACAGACAGGACACCCCTCTCCCGCACAGATAAAACAACTTACGTCCATCTCGGCGCTGGGTTCGGTAAATGGAAAATAAGAGGGACGAAAGCGAACCTTTACGTCGGGTCCGTACATTTCTTTTACAAAAAAGTATAGTGTTTGCTTCAGATCGGCAAACGAAACCTGCTCATCGATGTACAGCCCTTCTATCTGGTGAAAGAAGCAATGACTGCGTGCACTTACGGTCTCGTTTCGAAAGACGCGCCCGGGCATCAGCATGCGAATAGGAAGTTTTCCTTTTTCCATTTCGCGTATTTGCACACTGCTGGTATGCGTGCGCAGCACCCAATCGGGGTTTTGTTGAATGTAAAAGGTGTCCTGCATATCCCTGGCCGGATGATGCGGCGGCAAATTGAGGGCGCCAAAATTGTGCCAGTCGTCTTCGATCTCGGGACCTTCGGCCACGGCAAAGCCCAGTCGCTGAAAGATCGATACGATCCTGTTTTTCATTACGGTTACCGGATGACGGGATCCCAACGGAAAAGGTTGACCCGGTAAGCTCACATCGATAGAGGCCGACCCTTGTTCGGAGGGTGCCGCAGCCAGTAATTGTTCGTAATGCGCGGCCACGAACAATTTAAAATCGTTGAGCAATTGACCGGCTTCCTTCTTTTGGTCGGCCGGCACTTCTTTCATAGCGCTCATCAGCTGCTTGACCGCCCCTTTGCTTCCCAGATATTTGATCCGGAAAGCCTCGATCTCTTCGGGCCGGGTGGTGATAATGCTGCCGATCTCGCTGCGGAGAGCATCAATTTGTTGCCATAGATTCTCCATACGACAAAAGTAAGTCCAAACCAGCAATTAATTATCTTGCAAGCATGTCAGACCATCTCGCTATAGAAGATTTCTTGGTCCCTGTCGACAAAGCCGTCCTCTCACAAGACACGGGATATAAAGAGGGACAGATCGGTCATCACATTCAAGCGTATGAGCAGACCATGCCCGAGCTGGATGAGGCACAATTGGTCATAGTGGGATGTCCCGATCATCGGGGGGCTGGCATTGAGCAGCACCAGACCATGGGCCCCGATGCTATTCGCCGTCAGTTCTATGCTCTCTTTTACTGGCATGCCGACCTGCAGTTGGCCGATGTAGGGAACATTCGTACGGGGGCTACGTTATCGGATACCTATGCGGCCTTGCGTACCGTGGTGTCTGCATTGATGGGAGAAGGCAAGACCGTGATTATTCTGGGGGGCTCTCATGATCTTACCACTGCCCAGTACCAGGCTTATGTGCATCGTCGTCAATTGATCGAGGCTACTTTGGTAGATGCCCTTATTGATCTGGATGCCGAAGCGGTGTTGCCCGCCGATCAGTTTCTAATGGAGATGCTGACCGGTACGCCCAATTTTATTCGTCACTACAACCATATCGGATTTCAGAGCTATTGCGTCAATCCCCAGTTATTAGAGACGCTCGATAAGCTGCGATTCGATTGCTATCGCGTGGGCAATGTAAAGGAAGCGCCCGACGAAATGGAGCCGGTTATCCGCAACAGTCATCTGTTTAGTTTCGATCTTTCGGCCTTGGCCAATGCCTATTCACCCGCCAGTACCATCTCGCCCAATGGCTTTACCGGAGAAGAGGCCTGCACCCTCTTTCGTTATGCCGGAATGAGTCCCACTGTCAATACGGTAGGGATCTATGGCTATGATCCCAGGGCCGATCGCCAAGATCTTAGTGCCAAGCAGATCGCACAGATGCTTTGGTACTTGCTCGACGGCAGAAGTCGCGGTCGTCGTGAGGCGGCATTGCAAGAAAAAGATTCCTTTAACGAGTATTACATGGCCTTTGCCGAGGTAGAGACCGTTTTCTTACAGAGTAAAAAGACCGGCCGCTGGTGGATGCAATTGCCCAACAAGCAATTTATTGCCTGTAGTTATAAAGATTACTTGCTGGCCAGTAGCAATGAGATCCCCGAGCGATGGCTGCGCGCGCAGGAGCGGGGCTAAGTGAATTGTTATCTAAAGTAAAGTTGATGCGATCAAATCAAATAGGCTATCGGCACCAATGGCAGTGGATTTTTTGCTTGCTGTTAGTTTCATGTAGCACCCAACAACAAGTGCAAAGAATTGCCCAACGTCAACTGGCCTCTGCAGCAGCATTCGACAAGGCTCACTGGGGGGTAAGTGTACTTGACCTGAATTCGAATAAGTACTGGTACGATCAAAATGGACATAAGTATTTTGTGCCCGCCAGCAACACAAAGATCCCCACTTGTTATGCGGCCATGAAATATCTTGGTGAACGTCTTCCTGCTGCCGTTGTGTTAGAGACGACCGATACGCTCTATGTGCAGCCCCAGGGAGATCCCAGCTTTTTGCATCCCGAATTTTTAAGGCAGCCTTTGTGGCAAAAAATGCATGCTGCCAATAAGCATGTCGTCTTACGTTACTCTTCTCGCGACCGCTTCGAGGCCTATGGCAGTGGTTGGTCGTGGGATGATTATCAGGAGCCTTATCTCGCAGAGCGAAGCGCGTTTCCGCTGTATGGAAATCTGGTTTACTTCGAAGCGCGCGACCAGCGCTTAACGGCTACCCCGTCACTGGTCTTACAGCCTCCATTTTTAAAGGAGCCCACAATCCAGTTGCTGGGTACCGGAGGCAACTTTACCATTTCGAGAAGCCTGGACCAGAATCTTTTTTCGATCGGCAGGGCTGCGAGAGCATTTACAAAGACCGCCATACCCTACAAGACCGATCGGGGGGGCACCAACTTTATTTTTTTACAAGACACGCTTCGGAAGGTAGGAGTGTCCGCGTCGGTAAGCCTCGATGCCCATCCGGTACAGGGACAGTTGTTGGAATCGCAGCCAACTGATTCGCTGTTGGTACCGCTGATGCACCGCAGTGACAATTTTTTTGCAGAGCAAAGTTTGCTGATGGTAAGTCAGCGTCTGCTAGGATATATGAGCGATCGAAAATTGATCGATACCCTGCTTGCTACTGACCTTAAAGACTTGCCCCAACCGCCCCGGTGGGTCGACGGTTCAGGGCTCAGTCGCTATAATTTGTTTTCACCGCAAGACATGGTAACTATCTTGGCCCGAATGAGGCAAGAGTTTGGTTGGTCTCGTCTTCGAACCATCTTTCCACACGGTAACGAAGGAACATTGAGCGGATATTATGTCGCAGACAGCACGGCCCTCTATGCCAAAACAGGAACATTGAGCGGGGTGGTGGCCCTGAGTGGATTTTTACAAACTCGAAAAGGAAACTGGCTGGCTTTCTCTGTAATGGTCAATAATCATCAATCTACCGCTTCGGCTGTTCGCCGCCAGATCGAAAAATTTTTATTGGCTATTCGGGCCCGGTATTGAGCGGTCTGCCCTTTACCTGCCAAACAGATTCGCTAAATAATTTTTTTCAATAGCCAGGTAGGTGGGTTTTCCATCGGGTGTTTGACCCGGATGCTGGCAAGCCAATAATTGTACGACCACTTGTCGCATTTCTTTTTCGCTAAGCGGGGTGCCGGCTTTGATGCAACGATGTTTGGCCATCGAGCGGATCAGTTTTTCTCGAAGTGAATATCCGGCCTCGGTGTTATAATGCTTGTACTCCTCGAGCATCGACTCTATGATCTTTTTTTCTTGACCGGATAGTATATCCGAAGGTGTTCCTTGCACCATAAAGGAGTTGGCGCCATTGGGCTCGAGCAAAAAGCCCAGTGATATGAGGGTAGGTTGAAGCTCTTGCAGCAAAGCCGCATCGGCCGCGGGCAACGAAAGAATTATTGGGAACAACGTGCGTTGTGCAGGTACCGGCTGTTCGATACTGCTTTGCTGTAATTGTTCGTAGAGGATACGCTCGTGGGCCCCTTGCTGATCGATTAGCCAAAGCCCATGGCGGTGGGGGTAAAGAATGTAGGTGTCAAGCAGCCCTGAAACCGAGAGCGATTCCTCTTCGGGTTCGGAGGATAGCAGGGAAGTCTCGGTGGTAGGTTCGGGTTCGCTCGTATTCCAGTCGGACGGATAAGGGGTAAAGCCAGTGGGCTGTATCAGATGTGCTTGGTTCTTTTTGGTAAAGCTTCTAAAAATGGAACTATCGGCAGCGGCCGATCTTTTTTCTTCGGTAAATGGTTGTTGAATCGAGGATAATTGCTGAATGGAGGCATCCAAGTCAAAATCGAGCGTAGGGGTTATGCTAAATTGGGCCAGAGCATGTTTTACGGCAGCTTGTACAAAGGCATATACGATCTTCTCATCTTCGAATTTTATCTCTTGCTTGGTCGGATGAACATTGATGTCGATCTGTTGCGGATCAAGATCGATAAAAAGCACATAGAGTGGAAAATGATCGGGAGCCAACATTCCCTGAAAGGCATTCATGACCGCGTGGTGCAGGTACGGGCTTCTGATAAAGCGGTTGTTGACAAAGAAGTATTGTTCCCCTCTTGTTTTGCGTGCCGTATCGGGCTTGCCCACAAAGCCGCGTATGTTCAGGTAATCGGTCTCTTCTTTTACGGTGACCAGTCTCGATTCATACGAGGCTCCCATTAGTTGTACGATACGTTGCTTTAGTGTGCCGCTCTCGAGTTGATAGAGTTGTTGATTATTGGCGTGCAGACTAAAGGCGATGGCAGGAAAGGCCAGGGCTACCCGCGTAAATTCATCGATGATGTGCCGCATCTCGGCCGCATTGCTTTTTAAAAAGTTGCGCCGGGCCGGCACATTGAAAAACAGATTTTTCATGGCTACGCTGGTGCCTTGCGGAGCAGCCACGGGAGCGGTCTTTACCAGCTGACTATTTTCGACCTCTACATAGAATCCTGTATCGGCGGCTGCCGTGCGGGTCCGTAACTCCACTTGTGCCACCGCAGCTATAGAGGCGAGTGCCTCTCCCCGAAATCCCATGGTCTGAATACAGAAAAGGTCTTCGATACAGCTGATCTTAGAGGTGGCATGTCGGCCAAAGCAACGTTTGGCATCCTCCTCATCCATCCCTCTTCCGTTGTCGACCACCTGTACCAACGATTTACCCGCATCGTTGACGATCAGCTGTATCGAAGTGGCCGCTGCATCAACGGCATTTTCGAGCAGTTCTTTTACCGCACTGGCCGGTCGTTGAATGACTTCTCCGGCTGCGATCTGGTTGGCGATATGATCTGGTAAAATGCTGATCAAGGGACTACGCAGGTTAAGCCTTCAAAAATACGATTTTGACGCTGATAAGCGAGGAGGCTCGGCTTGCTTTTTTAGCAGCCGCTCGTGTGCTCTTTAGCCATCGAGGATTACCGTAAAAAGAGTATTTTTAGCCTTCTTGCCATTAAATATCTTTTCATGAGAGTGCTACTGATCTTGGCTTTACTGGGAAATTTGTCTGTTCTGCCTGCCGCGGCTCAAACGACTGCCAATAAGGCCCGGCAACAATGGGTCGATAGTGTATTTGCCAGTTTGACCGAAGACCAGCGCATTGCACAACTGATGGTCATTCGGGCCCATTCGAATCTGGGTCCCGAACATGTTGCCAAGGTGGAACGTGATATCATCGAATATAATGTTGGGGCGCTTTGCTTCTTTCAGGGAGGTCCCGTTCGGCAGGCGATGCTGACCAATCGCTATCAACAATTGGCCCGCACACCACTGATGGTCACCATCGATGGAGAGTGGGGGTTGGGAATGCGGCTCGACAGTGTAACCCGTTTTCCGTACCAGTTAACGCTGGGCGCATTGCGAGATGAAAACCTCGTTTATCGTATGGGCCTTGCGGTAGGAGAACAATGCAAGCGAATCGGAGTGCATGTCAACTACGCACCCGTGGTCGATGTCAATAATAATCCCGATAATCCCGTTATCGGTTTTCGATCGTTCGGCGAAGACCGCAATAAGGTAAGTCGAATGGGAGTCGCTTACATGAAAGGCATGCAAGACGCGGGCATTATGGCTTGTGCCAAGCATTTTCCAGGCCATGGTGATGTGGCGGTCGATTCTCATTACGATTTACCCGTTATCAATAAGTCGATGGCGCAGCTCGATTCGATGGAACTAGTTCCGTTCAGGGCTATTTTCTCTGCCGGTGTTGGCAGTGTCATGATCGCACACCTGGCCATACCCGCCATCGATACTACGGCTCAACGTGCCACCTCTATTTCGCGCAATAACGTAACGGAGTTGCTGCGCAATAAACTTCAGTACAACGGACTTACGTTCACTGACGCACTTGAGATGAAAGGCGTTGCCAAATATTTTCCCGGTGGTACCATTTCCGTAGAGGCCATCGTGGCCGGCAACGATATGCTTTGCTTACCGGCCAGTGTGCCCGAATCGATCGCAGCCATCAAGGCTGCCCTACAAGAGGGGCGCCTGCAGCAGAGCGATGTTGACAATAAGGTCAAGAAAGTATTGCAAGAAAAATATAATCTCGGGCTGTATCGCCCACAGATCGTTGATACCACGCGACTGCTCGCCGATTTGAATGCCGCTACCGATGCCATTCGCGAAGAGGTGGCCCGAAAAGGACTTACTGTTCTTAGCAAAGCATCCGCTTCGCTTGTCTTACCATTACAAAAGGGCGATCGTCGCCTGGCCTACATTCAATTAGGCGGTAATCCTCCCGGTGTTTTTGGAAAGCAGTTGCAAGAACAATTAGGCGCCGACCTGTACTCCTTTTCGTTGCAAGACAGTACGATCAATGTGGACAGTGTTGTAACGGCACTCAAATCAGGGGGTCGCTACGATCTTTTTGTGATCGGTCTGCAAGGATATTCCAACAAGCCCATGAATAATTTTGGTATTGGGGCAAAGGCGTTGCAACTCCACCAGTCCTTGCAATCCGATTCTACCATTAGCATTGTATTTGGAAATGTACAAGCGTTAAAGCATGTATGCGATGCCCGATTTTTGGTAGCGGCCTATCAAGATGATGAGATCACGCAATCGGTAGCCGCACAGTGGCTGTTAGGGGAGTTCGCTGCCAAGGGTGTATTGCCGGTATCTGTGTGCAAATACTCCTATGGAGAAGGTGTACTAGAGAGGCCGATCCCTATCTCTGCCAATAGAAAGAATGCGGCCTTTCGTAGGGTAGATGCCGTGGTAAATAATGCGCTGGCCCAAAAAGCCTTTCCCGGTTGTGTGGTACTGGCCGTACATAAGGGCGAGATCCTCTTTCACAAGGCCTATGGATATTATGATTATGCGCAAACCCAACCCGTGGTTCCCGAAAGCATTTTCGATCTGGCTTCTGTAACCAAGATTTCCGCTACTACGGTCGCTGTAATGAAGCTCTATGAACAAGGAAAACTTCGATTAGATGCGCGCTTGGGAGACTATCTGCCTTGGGTGCGAGGCTCCAACAAGCAAGACCTTCTGATTCGCGATATCTTGTTGCACCAGGCAGGGCTGGTTCCCTTTATTCCATTTTATAAAGAGACCCTCACCGGTACTGGTACACCAGACAGCAGTATCTTCTCATCGGTATCCAAACCCGGCTTTACACTGCGTGTGGCCGAAAATCTGTACGTGCGCAATAATTGGCAAGACAGTATTCGTCAACGCATCTTGCAAAGTCCGCTGGGGGTTGCCGGAAATTATGTGTATAGTGATAATGATTTTATTTTCTTGGGAAATATCGTTGAACAACTATCGGGCCGATCCCTCGATGCTTTTTGCCAGGAGCATTTCTACCGGCCCATGGGGATGTATGCCACAGGCTTTAAACCTCTTGAGCGATTCAAGTTCGATCGGTTGATCCCTACGGAGAGCGAAAAGCAGTTTCGTCGTCAGA
>JBILFN010000064.1:0-10077 GCA_044351575.1 Chitinophagaceae bacterium | reverse complement strand
AGTGAACAATTGACCGCTTTTTTTGACTCCATGCATGTTGCCACTTCCTATTCGATTCGTATAGCCCTTGTAGAGGATAAAACGGTCAATGCTTTTGCGCTGCCGGGTGGACAGATCGTGGTTTACACGGGGCTATTAAAAAAAATGAAGACCTATCCCGAACTGGCCGCCTTACTTAGTCACGAGTTTATTCATGTCGAAAAAAGACACGCTACTCGCTCCATTTGCCGCAGTCTGGGTTCGCAATTCTTTATTGGTTTATTATTTGGGAATATGGGATCGCTGGTGTCGGTGGCGGCCGGGCATGCCGACGAGATACGATCGCTTAGCTATTCTCGCCAATTAGAGAAAGAGGCCGACCTGAGCGGATTGCAATTGCTGCTTGACCGCCAGATCGACGCTAAGGGTTTTACCGATCTGTTCGCTCACCTAAAGGAGGCTACGTCCGATCTGGTATTGCCCGAGATCATCAGCAGTCACCCCGATACCGATGTACGGGCCGCTTATATTAAAAAAGCGGCCGCCGGTCAACAACCTGTCTCTCATCGCGCACTTAAGCATATTTTTGATCAACTAAAAAAATCATACCCATGATCGTTACCACTACCAGCACCATCGAAGGAAGACCCGTACAACAATACCTGGGTCTGGTCAATGCACAATGTATTATTGGCGCCAATATGTTCAAGGATATTTTTGCCGGATTACGCGATCTGGTCGGTGGGCGCAGCAAAACTTACGAAGGCGTTATTGAAGAGGCCAAGAACGATGCGCTTCGCGAGTTACAAGATAAGGCCAAAGCGTTGGGCGCCGATGCCATTATTGGGGTAGACCTCGATTTTGAGACCGTGGGTGCCAGCGGCAGTATGCTTATGGTAATTGCCACGGGTACGGCGGTAAGACTCTAATTATTGCAGCTGAATCACTATGCGTATTGTTTTTCTGCTATCGCTTTGCGCGTTAATGCTAACGGGTGTGCTTGCTGCACAAGACTGCAACCTGATCAAAGAGACCGATCCCTATACCCGACAAACCCGTCTTTCTACCGGGTTCATTGAATTAACGGGGGCCTCGCTGGTGGCGGATGCAGACAGCAAAGAGATCGATATAATGATCACGTTCAAGACCGACCGATGCTTTGATGATGGCTGCACGGCCATGGTCTATTTTGAGGGTGGAAAGCAAAAGTTAAGTCTTCGCAACGGCGGCACCATGAACTGTGAGGGCTTGTTTCATTTTGTATTTCGAAACGGCCCTACGGTCAATTATCAATTAAAGAAATTGGCTACACTGGCCATTAGTCATATGGTCTTTACCGATCGAAACGAAAAGACCATTCCGGTTACCCTTAGCGTTCAGCAGCAAGAAAAATTGCGTAATGCCCTGCGCTGTTTTACCGATGAGGCCCCCAAGCTTCTTCAGCAGCAATAGCGCTATCGGCTCCAGCAGACAAATAAGCACGCCTGCGAATTTGTATAATTTGGACCATTCCGGTCTTTTGTAGTAGAAAAAAATTACAGGCCACAAAAAAAGCCCCTCCGTACGGAAGGGCTTTATCATTGAATTTCGGTCAGCTATTAATAGCGATAGTGCTCGGGTTTGAAAGGGCCGTTCTTGCTAATGCCCAGGTACTCAGATTGGGGAGCAGTCAGCTCATCGAGCTCCACACCGATCTTGGACAAATGCAGATAAGCTACTTTCTCATCCAGATGTTTGGGCAACACATACACCTTGTTATCGTAGTTCTTGTGGTTATTCCACAGTTCGATCTGCGCCAAGGTCTGGTTGGTAAATGAATTACTCATCACAAAAGAAGGGTGACCGGTGGCACAACCCAGGTTGACCAGACGGCCCTCGGCCAAAATGATGATATCCTTTCCGTCTACGTTGTAGATGTCTACTTGCGGTTTGATCGTGTCTTTGGTATGACCATAGTTTGTATTGAGCCAGGCAATATCGATCTCGATATCGAAGTGCCCAATGTTACAAACGATGGCTTTGTCTTTCATTAGTTTAAAGTGCGCACCGGTAATCAGATCGCGGCAACCCGAAGCGGTTACCACGATGTCTGCTTCTTTTACCGCATCGATCATTTTCTTTACCTCAAATCCGTCCATGGCGGCCTGCAGTGCACAGATAGGATCGATCTCGGTAACGATTACGCGACAACCGGCACCGGCCAGCGAAGCGGCAGAACCTTTACCTACGTCTCCATATCCACCCACTACGGCGATCTTTCCGGCCAGCATAACATCGGTAGCGCGGCGAATGGCATCGACCAACGATTCTTTACATCCGTATTTGTTATCGAACTTAGATTTGGTCACTGAATCGTTTACGTTAATGGCAGGCATAGGAAGGGTTCCTTTGGCTACGCGCTCGTACAAGCGATGTACACCGGTGGTGGTCTCTTCGGAAATTCCTTTTACATGCTGGGCCAGCTCGGGAAACTTATCGAGGACCATGTTGGTCAGGTCTCCTCCGTCATCGAGGATCATGTTGAGCGGTTTTTCTTTGCTGCCAAAGAACAACGTTTGCTCAATGCACCAATCAGCCTCTTCGATGGTTTGACCTTTCCAGGCAAATACCCCAATGCCGGCAGCAGCAATGGCGGCAGCAGCATGGTCTTGTGTAGAGAAGATATTGCAAGAACTCCATTTTACTTCTGCGCCCAGCGCCACTAATGTTTCGATCAGTACTGCGGTTTGGATGGTCATGTGCAGACAGCCTGCTACACGGGCACCTTTAAGTGGTTGCGTGGCTCCGTACTCGGCACGAATAGCCATAAGACCGGGCATCTCTGCTTCGGCCAGGCGAATTTCTTTACGTCCCCATTCTGCCAATGAGATATCGGCTACTTTATAGGGTAAACTAAAATCGATCGATTGGGTTAAGGTTGACATGGTACTTTTTATTAATGATACTTTTTATTGATTGGCCGCAAAGCTATATCATATTTGATTAATAAACCAATTATAAGGTCGCTATATAAGATGTATTACCATTATATAGTCGTTCATATAATAGCCGTTGCCTACCGCTATATCGACCTCGTTGCTTATTTGATAACCCATCGCTTGATAGAAATACACGGCTTTGTTTTGTCTGTTTACTTGTAATTCAATGGATTGCCCTTGTAGAGCCTTTATTTGATCTTGTATGGCAGATAAAAAAAAGCGACCGGCTCCTTTTCCCTGAACCTCGGGTAACACATAAAGTTTATGAAGTTTATAGTGTTGGTCTCTACATTGTTGATAGGAAGCGTAACCTACGGGCTTATCCTTACTATACAGAAGTAAAAAATGGCAACCATCTTGAAATTGCTTTTGCAGCGAGGCCGGACTATACATCCACTCCATCATATAGTCTAACTGGCCTTTATCTAGGATCGGGGCATAGGTAGCCGGCCAAACCTGTGCACATAGTGTTCGTATCAGTTCAATGTCGTGCACATTGGCGTCCCTTACTGTATAAAGGGAAAAGTTCATTAGTTCTTGTCGTTATTTCGGATTCTGTTGAAGAGCCCTCTTTTCTTTGCGGGCTCATCTTTGGGGGCGCCAATAGGCGTGCCTTTGGGTGGGGTGGCAGGATTGTTTTTAGCCGCGGTATCTTTTCTGACTGGCGCTACTGGTTTTTTATCCTCTTCTGTTACCGGGGTCGATTCGGGCCCAATGTATTCGGATGGCTGCAAGTTGTAATCTTCTTCGCTGCCTACGCCCATGTCTTGTCCTTGCGCTCCTGGACTGTTCTCTTCTGCGTTCAATAATATATCGGCGCTGTTTATAAATTGACCCATCTCTGCGGGTACCACAAAACGGGCTTCTTTTTCAATACCGGTCTTGGCATCGGATAATACTTTGCCCAGAAAGAATTCACAAATAGGTCGGGCCATTCGACCACCTTCCCCTTCGTTTCGAATAAACTGATCATCGAAGCCCACCCACGAGCCTACCAGTATTTGCGGCGTAAATCCAATGAACCAGGCATCCGCATTCTCATTGGTGGTACCGGTCTTTCCGCCCATTTCTGCGGCTCCCACGCGACCCCGCATGCCTGCGGCTGTGCCTATATCAACAGCTCCCTGCATCATCCGTGCCATGGTATAAGCAGTGGCTTCACTGATCACTTCTTTTCGGTTGACGCTAAAGTCGAATCGTTTTATAACATTACCGTTTCGGTCCTCTATGCGGCTAATGGCAAAGGGTTTGGTCGAGAATCCTCTTCCGGCAAAAATGCTGTAGCCCCATAGCATTTCGTAAAGCGACAGGTCACAAGTACCCAATGCTACCGAGGGATAGGGGTCAATGGGGGTGGGGATATTGAGCCGGGCCATAAATTCCGAGAACTGCTGTGGGCCAACCTGTTTCATAATGTAGGCGGTTGCACAGTTCTTCGAGAAAGCCAATGCAGAGAGCATCGATCCGGCACCGCCTTTGCATTCCTTGCTGGCAGGAACCCATCCACTGCCCGGAAAATATTGGGCTTCGTTGGGCAGCGGTGTCTCGGGGGTAAAGCCTCTTTCCTCAACAGCCTGTGTGTACAATAATGGTTTAATGGTAGAGCCTACCTGTCTCTTTGTTTTGATATTGACGTGATCGTATTTAAAGGTCTTAAAGTTGATGCCACCTACCCAGGCCCTGATTTCTCCGGTTACGGGATCCATGGCCATAAAGGAGGCTTGCTCCATTTGTCGATGATACTTGATCGAATCGAGCGGTGTCATTACCGTGTCTTTCTCTCGCTTGGCATTCCATGCAAAGACGCGCATGGTTGTTTTTTCGGTAAAGCTGGCCCTGATCTCCTCTTCGCTTAGCCCCTCTTCTTCGAGGTTGCGCCAGCGATCGGAGTCTTTCATGGCCCTTTCGAGAATACTTTCTTTTCCTTGCCAGATCTTACCATTTTTTATGGAGGTACGGTTATTTACATTTTTTTGTAGCATGGCCATGTGTTGGGCCATGGCCTCTTCTGCATACTGTTGCATTTGTACATTGATGGTCGTATAGATCTTGAGACCGTCGTTGTAAATGCTGTAGGGTTCTCCGTCGGGACGCGTAAGATCTTTGAGCGCTTCTTTGATCTCTTCTTTCAAGATCTCCCTGAAATAAGGCGCATACCCGGTGTTCTCATCCATTTTTCTATAGTTGAGCTCTATGGGCTTTGCCTTTAGGGCAAGGGCCTCTTCGGCACTGATCTTGTTGTTGACCTCCATTTGTCCGATCACCACATTGCGACGATCGAGCGCAGCCTTTGGATTGCGTACGGGGTTATAGAGCGTATTGCCTTTTAGCATACCGACCAGCAAAGCCGCCTCTTCTACCTGTAGGCGATCGGGTTCTTTTTGAAAAAAAGTTCTGCTGGCATTGCGTATGCCATAGATATTGTTCCCAAAGGGTACCACATTTAAATACAGGGTAATGATCTCTTCTTTAGTAAAGTTTCGTTCGAGCTTTACTGCAATGATCCATTCTTTTAATTTCTCTACTACTCGCCATGCTTTGTTGCGACTTCCCTGTGCCAGCAGGGCCTTGGCCAGCTGTTGGGTTATGGTGCTGCCACCGCCTTCGGACCCTAGGGTCACCACGGCTCTCAGCGTAGATTTAAAATCGATACCGCTATGGCTATAAAATCTTTCATCTTCGGTAGCGATCAGCGCATCGATGGCATAGCGAGACAGGTCGCGGTACTTTACATTGCTGCGATTGCCGCGCTCGGTGTAGTACTTGCCCATCAGGGTCCCATCTTGGGCATACACTTCGGAGGCTTGTAAGATAGAGGGGTTCTCGAGCTCTTGCAAGGAGGGCATCTTACCAAAAAGACCGAAGTTGGCCAGTAAGATCAATAGAAAGAAAGCGATCATTCCTCCGGCAAACAATCGCCAGAAGGCTCGAACCGAGGGTTTCATGCTGCTAAGTTAGGGGCTGTTTTTGTTAAGAAAGTCTTTATACGATCCTAAATCTTTACTGGTGTTAAGCCGCTCCAGATTTTGGGCAGAGATGATCATCCAGAAAAATTGCGACACTTCTAACCAAGGTGCAATGTCGGTGCGAGTCTTTTGCTGAACCCTTTCTTTATATCGATTGGCCAATGTTGCATCGGCAAATGAAGCGACTTGTACCCAGCGAATGTTATCGGTAAAGGGCTGTAGCGTGGTGGTCAAAGCATTGGCCGTAAAGTTTTCTCGGTTAAACCGAAGTAGCGCGTTCTTGGTTTCGTTGGCGAGCGCAGGGTCTACGTTCGTAAGCACCAGCACGGCCAAGTGTGGGGCCTGGTCATTTTTTACAAAGTCGTTGGAGGAGGGTTGGCTGGTTACCGCAGCAGTGGCAGGGGTAACCGGAGCAGTAGAGGCAGGGGTGGCTGCCGAAGGTGAGGTTGGAGCGAGGGTGGTAGCGGCCGGTGCCTGTGCCGATTGGGCCGGTAATGTCAATGAGGCCTCCAACTTGGCCCGATTACCCAGCACTTCGATTAGCGCGATAGCCTTATTTTTTAGGGGATGATCGGGAAACTGGTTGCTCAGTTGATAGAGTATGCGGATCGCCGTTGAATCTTGTCGTTGTTGAATGTAGTAGACAGATTCAATGTAGAGAAGCTGGGGCGTCCAATAGCCGGCCCCGTAGAGGCTGTCGGCCATCTTCTTTTGTGCAATGGCTGCCTGGTAATTTTCTTGTGTAAATAGCAGATAGATACGTTCGTAAATACTGTCTGCAGTTTTGGACCGATCCGAGGCAGGCAGTTTACGTTCAAGCAGCGAGAGCGTGAGCGGATCATTGGGAAACTCCCGTTCCAACAAGGCCTTTAGTTGCGCAGCTCGTTGCAGATCGCCTTGTTTTTGATAGCAGCGATACAGGTTCACGTACAACTCTTGTCGGGGGCTAAATGCAGAGTCGCTGCTTAGTAAGCGTTCTAGTAAAGAGACCCCACGCGAACAATCTTCCATATCCTGTATCAAGATCTTGCCCGCGTTAAAGAGAGCCTTGCTGATAGAATCGCGCGAAAGCCGTTGTTGTTCGGGCGACAGGGGTAGTTGGTTATAGATGGATTCAAGATCCGTTTGACCTGCTGCGGGTTTGCCTGTAACGGCGGTAGAGTCAAGCCCGCCGCCTGCAACGGCATTGTTCATCATTGCCTGAAGTGCGGCCAGACGGCGCCAGTTATCGCTGTTGGGGCGATTGCCCCAGCGGGTTTTAAATTCGGTTTGACCCCTGGCTCGGCTG
The DNA here is from genome assembly GCA_044351575.1 of Chitinophagaceae bacterium. GTDB lineage: Bacteria > Bacteroidota > Bacteroidia > Chitinophagales > Chitinophagaceae > JJ008. Next base: position 2,866 of record JBILFN010000064.1, on the reverse strand, counting down.
GTGGCGTTATAGAAATACCATTCGCCTTTCGCCTCGCCAGGCATAAACAACGTATTGGTAACGACCGGTTGCAAGGGATTGTTGCCTCTTGGTGCGTTGATGGGATCTTCGACAAGGCCTTGCTGTTTTTTTAATTCTCTAAGTTGTTTTCGGGCCCATTCTCTTCGTTCTTCTTCGGAGAGTGAGGCAATGCGCCATAAGCTGTCTTGGCGCTGCAGAACATCGATGTGTGGCACTAGTTTTTGCAGGGCTTTCTTGCGCTGCTCAAGCAGGTTGATGTCGGCCAGGCTGCTGTCTTTTACTTGCAGACTGTCATAGAAACGGGCCGCCTCTTTATATTGGCCGTTGGCATATGCGATTTCGGCGAGTTGCAAGAATGCCTTGCTGCGTTGCAGCGGACTATTGCTCGAGGCTTCGGTACTGCGTTGCAACGAACGGATGGCACGAGCGGTATTGCCGCCGGTCATATCCATTTGTGCGGCCATGTAGTAGATAATGTCGCGATAGGCCGCGTATTTATCTTGTGCGGCCATTTGCCACAATGCGTTTACGTTTTTATCGATATCGGCCAACATGGTTTGTTGATGATTTCGAAGGGCGCCGAGACGGGCATAGATCTCGAGCACCAGGTCGGTCGTGCGCGGAATCACTTTTTGATAGTAGCGTTGGGCCTCGGCGCTCTTGCCTGCTTTTTCGTAGAGCTGAGCGATCAAGTATTCCCAGCGTGCCCTCTCTTGGGCATTGGCTGCCTCGGGTAGCGCACGAGACAAGTGAAAGGCTGCGCTGTCCCAATTTTCTAATTTATAGAACTGAAGGGCCATTACCTCTTCGAGGGCCGGTCGCAGCCGTTCGGGAAACAAAGGATCTTTTTTTAGCACATCAATGAGCGATGAAGCTTCTGCATATTCGTTTTGGGCTAGATGCGTGCGAATCTGCCAGACAAAAGCATCATTGCGACTGGGTGGCTCGGAGAAGATCTTCTTAACGACACTACTTTTCTCTTTGCTGGCAATGCTGTTCGATTTATTGCCATCGCGCCCACTTCCGATCACTTTATAATAGCCATCCTTTTCGCGTGGGGCGAACGAGTAATTGATAAACTGAAACAACTGGTAGGCCGAATCGAATTTTTGCTGATAGTAATAAGCCGCTCCCCACAATAGGTACAAGTTATCGACCCAATCGTTTCGAAGGTCATGCAGGGCTATGCCCGAGGAGGCTTTTTGAATAACGGAGTCGAGGTGAATGGAATCGCCTAGGATGGCCGTAGGGGAGTAATTGTAAAAAGAGATCAGCTTGCTGTAATCATCCTTGTATGCAGCCTTGGCCCTGTCTATGACCTCGTTGAGTTTTCGCGAGGCATTGTAGGTGAAGTTGTAGTGAGTAACCGTATTTTGGATCAGTCGGGGAACCGAACGCAATTTGCCCTCGGAGGTCTTTTCGGAGCGTAACACCCGCTCTTCGTACTCTTTGGGTTTGGGAATGTTGATCTTAAATCCTGTTTGACCCTGCAGGGCAAGGCTTTGTAACAAGAGCAGCAGCCAGGCCCACCTAACAAATTGCCATCTGGAAAAGGGTTGCATATTCACTTGCAATCTAACTTCTTATTAACTGAAATTCAAATATTTTAGTATTTGAAATCCTTTATTTTTTGTGGGTATTTTTAGGGATTGGTTCCTTCTTTTTTGCTGGCAGCCCCTTACCTTTAATCGGAACTGCGCATATGGCTAAAATAGAATTTAGGTCGGGTTTAAAAAGGTTGCAAAACCGGTATCGTCTGGTGGTGATGAACGACGACACGTATGAAGAGGTCGTTACCTTTCGCCTCTCGCGACTTAGCGTTTATGTAACCATGAGCATGATCTTTGTTGTGCTGGTGGGCCTTACCACGGCATTGATCATCTTTACCCCCCTCAAGTACTATATTCCGGGTGCCGGTACGGACTACCAATCGGTAACTGCCCTCAAGCGATTGCAGTACCGGGTCGACTCGCTGGAGCAGCAAGATGCTCTCAAGCACCAGTATTTGTTGGGCATTCAACAGGCGCTGGCGGGCAGGGGGGCCTCCGAACTCGATACAACATTGCTGTCCATACCCGAGGCAGAGATCAGTAACGACTAACTTAATGCAACACTATATGTTTACCAACAAATCAAAAACCGACATGCAAACCAACGCAACCTTGCCCGCGGGCAATGCCACGCTCATTAGTGCCGGTACCGTACTAAAGGGTGATATCTCCAGCAGTGGAGATCTGAGAATTGACGGAACCGTTATTGGAAATGTAAAGACCTCCGCCAAAGTGATTATCGGAAACTCGGGCGTGGTTGAGGGAGACGTAACGGGAGGACAAGCCGATATTACCGGCAAGGTCAATGGAAATATCAGGGCCAGCGAACTGTTGCAACTGCGCGGGGAGTGTATGGTCTCTGGCAATCTCTACGCAGGAAAACTGCAGGTAGAGCCTACGGCCACCTTCAACGGACAATGTCATATGGGGGCCAACATTGTGGAGATGACCAGTAACGAGCAAGCTGCGACTGCCACGGCTACCTGGGGCTCTGTGTAGAAAACGATGTTCGGATGAGCAGCCGCTCCAAACCCACTTCGGACCCATCGAAGCGTGACCTGTTGCGATATGCCGGTCTTGCCACGCAGTTATTGGTGTATTTGTCGCTAGCTGTGTTCGGAGGTCTCAAGGCCGATCGCTGGCTGCATTGCTTTCCGTTACTTACGGCCTTGTTGCCACTAATAGTGCTGGGGGCAGTATTCTATAAATTATTCAAGGAGACAGGTTCTGCCAAATGATAGTTATGACCGCAAAGAAAGCCGAGAAGTATTTTGCCCTAATCTGTTTGGTCGCAT
>JBILFN010000138.1:0-3484 GCA_044351575.1 Chitinophagaceae bacterium | reverse complement strand
TTTTGTATTATTGGTGACCCTCGCGCTGATGCCGGGTTGTAAAAAGTCTTACACCGACCCCGGTGGCTCGGGTGATCCTAACGTGGTGGCCAACACCACTATTCGGGATGTCAAGGCCCGATACACCACAGGGGCTCCCGTGGCCATCACCGATGAGCTGATCATAGAGGGTGTGGTCGCCTGTGATGACAAGAGCGGCAACTACTACCAGCAAATAGCCATACAAGATGCAACCGGAGGTGTGTTGTTGCGACTTGCGGGTAGCAACTTGTTCAATCAGTATCCCGTAGGGCGAAAACTATTCGTAAAGCTTAAAGGACTCTTTCTGGGACAGTACAATGGTACGCTTCAATTCGGGGGTGGCGTCGACTCTGCCTATATTACCCAGGGCGGGGTTACCTTACTCGCTCCTAATTTATTCGATCAGCATATTATAAAAGGAGCCCTGAATCAGCCCCTGACACCAAAGCTGGTGAGTATTTCTCAATTGACCACCTCGCTGCAGGACCCTAACATCAGCACGCTAATTCAGTTAAGTGAAATGGAGGTTGCTGCTGCAGATACAGCTAGAAATTATGCGGATGCCTCTCAGTCCGGCAACAGAATTTTACAAGGTTGTTCGGCGCCTTCCACTAATCGAATTACACTTCGCACCAGCAACTTTGCCAACTTTGCCACGCTAAAAATGCCAGCCGGCAACGGAAGCATTACAGGGATCTATTCTTATTTCGGCAGTACCCGTCAACTGACCATACGCGATACCAGCGATGTGCGGTTATCCGGTGCCCGTTGTGGAACCGGTCCTGCGACGCTAATGGCCACTGCAGAGCTGCGTGCCTTATTTACGGGTACCACCACCACAGTTCCCTCGGGTCGAAAAATTACCGGTGTGGTGATCAGCGACAGAAGTACCAATAACCTCAACAATCAAAATATTTATTTGCAGCAAGGAAATGGGTTGGCCGGTATTTGCGTGCGTTTTACTGCTGCGCACACGTTTAATTTGGGAGACTCCATAGACATTAACGTGTCGGGCCAAGAGCTCTCTGAATTCAACGGACTTTTACAGCTCAATAACGTCCCCTTGAATTTTGCACAACTCGTGTCTACGGGCAAAACGATCTCTCCAAGGGTAGCGACGCTCGCTGCGATCGGTACTAATTTTCGTAATTGGGAGTCCACGCTTGTACGTGTTGCAACGGTCACTTTCTCGGGTGGAACGGGTGGTCGATGGGGTGGTTCTGTAACCATGACCGATGCCTCTGGCACGCTGCCCGTATTTACAAGCACAGGGGCCAGCTTCGCTACGGCAACCTATCCAACCTCCGCTACTTCGCTTACCGGTTATTTGACACCCTTCAATGCGACCAAACAAATTTCTTTTAGAAACCTGACCGATGTAGAAGGGGGATCAGCCCCACCGCCGCCACCTTCGGGCGGATTGTTGCTGACCACTTCTCCTTACACACAGAATTTCGATGCGTTGGCTAATGGACTTCCACAGGGGGTATATGTTAAGATAGGAGCATCCGCCACTTCGTTGGGCACGGGCGATATGCCGATCTTTCCCACTGCCGGCTTTGCAACCCCAACCGCTTGGAATCAAACCAGCGCTGGGGCCAAGAATTTTGCATCTGCTACCGGACTAACCTCCAGCAGCGATGCTGCCGCACAGTCAGCCTCTACCAATCGTGCGCTTGGTATTCGTCAAACCAGTGCCACTGGATACGATCCCGGGGCCTCCTTCTTGTTTGAGTTGAGTAACACCAGCGGAAAGAATAATTTTCAGATGAGTTTTCTTTTCCAGTCACTGGATGCTACGCCCGGAGGACGCACGGCTACCTGGAGAGTCGAGTATGCGGTAGGCGATAACCCCAGCTCATTTACCACGGCTACCACAACGCCGGCTACGCTAACGACCAATGTAGGTACGTTTGCCAGCACTCCCGTTACGGTAAACTTTGGAACGGCGCTCAATAATCTCTCTCAGAAAGTATGGATCAGAATTGTGACGCTGACAGCCACTACCGGCAGCAACAACAGACCTTCGACAGCCATCGATGATCTGCAGCTGACCTGGAACTGACCGTAACGAATTAAGATTGTGCGGCGCGAATGTCCACTACGCGCAATTGAAGACTGGTCTTGTTGTTGTAATGATTCTCTTCGAGGGTGCAGGCCACATCGATGGGCTGTTGCCCTCGAAGCAGTGCAAAGCGATCGGCGAGTCCAAAGCCAATGCCCGTGAGCATCTTTCGTGCCGACTGGTCTCTTAGTGAAAAGCGAATATGTTCGTCCTTGACGATCTTGGACTGACCGGTATCCACAAGTCCCCTTATTAAAAAAACCGGTCGTAGATTCTCGGGGCCAAACGGTTCCATTTGGGAGATAATAGAAAAGAAAGTGGGTGTAACATCGTTCAGTCCGATCTCTTGGTCTATGAAGATCTCGGGTATCAACTGATCGGGTAGGATGGTGGCGGCCACCACCGATTCGAATTTATCACGAAAGGCGTCGACCTGTTCGGGCAGCAGCGTCATTCCGGCAGCGGCAAAATGTCCGCCATAGCCGAGCAGATGTTCTCTGCACGCATAAATAGCTTCGTACAAGTTAAATCCTGGAACGCTTCGGGCGCTACCGGCCACCTGTTCTCCCGATCTGGTGAGTACAATGGTAGGGCGATGGTAATGCTCGATAAGTCGGGAGGCGACGATCCCCACCACCCCTTTATGCCAATGAGGTTGAAACACGACGGTGGAGCTGCTGTTTTTCCAAGCAGGATTCTCTTCGATCAGTTGTAGCGCCTCTTGCGTAGTGATCTTGTCGGCCTCTCGTCGGTCGCTGTTGTCACTTTGCAGTTGAGAGGCAAATTGAAGGGCTGCTTCGAACGAGGCGGCAATAAAAAGTTCTACCGCTTTGCCTCCTTCGTCCATTCGTCCGGCCGCATTGACGCGCGGAGCGATCATAAATACCAGTTGATGAATGGTAAGTGGAGATTGCACGCTGCCGATGTTTGCAAGTGCCGCAATGCCATAGTTGGGTTCCGTGTTGACCTTTTGTAATCCGTAATACGTTAAGATCCTGTTCTCGCCCGTCATAGGAACGATGTCTGCCGCAATAGCCGTTGCCAACAGGTCCAACGAGGCATAGGCCGCATCGGAAGGCAGTTGCAGTTGTTCTTGCAAGGCACACATCAACTTAAAGGCGACTCCGCAACCGCACAACTCCTTGTAAGGGTAGTTGCAGTCGGTTTGCTTAGCATTCAGAATGGCCACGGCTGCCGGAAGTTTTTCGTCGGGCAAGTGGTGGTCGCAGATAATAAAATCGATACCAACGGTGCGTGCATAGTCGACCAACTCGACAGACTTGATGCCACAATCCACCGATATAATCAGGCTGACACCTCTGCGAACAGCCTCATCAATGCCTGCACGGCTTACTCCGTATCCTTCGCGGTACCGGTGGGGTATGTAATAGGAGAGCG
>JBILFN010000004.1:0-31313 GCA_044351575.1 Chitinophagaceae bacterium | reverse complement strand
ACCCATGTACAAAGATCACCGGTCGCACAGACTGGTCACATTGAGCGTTGGCAAACAGGGAGGATAGCCAAAGCAGGCTGAGTAGTATTTTTTTCATTGTAGCGACATTAATTGAGTGTGGCTTCTCTTTTTTTTACCCTTTCTGTAATTGAATGAGATAATCGAACAGATTTTCGCCGCTTGCGAGATTCAGTTTTTTTCTCAGACGATAACGGCTTATCTCGACACCGCGAACCGAAATGTTGAGCAGTTGTGCGATCTCTTTCGAAGACAGGTTCATGCGCAGGTAAGCACAAAGTTTAAGTTCGCTGGGGCTGATCTCGGGGTGTTTATTCTTTAGAACGACCACAAAATCGCTGTGCACCTTGTCGAAGTGCTTGGCAAAGTGATCCCACTCTTGGTCTATCTGTTCGTCTTCGCTCAACGTCTTGATCATTTTCTTGAGCTCTGTTTGCGCTTGTGTATTGTCTACTCTTTTTGCCAATTGGCTCAGTTCGGTCTTTATCTTCGATATCAACTCTCCTTTTTTTACCAGGTGCATGGCAGACGAGGCCAGCTCTGAGTTCTTGTACTGGATCTCTGTCTCGAGATTCTCATTGCGAAGCGTCATCAACTCGGTCTCTGTTTTATTTCGCTCCAGTTCGTGTATATAAAGTATCTTTTTTTGCTCAGCCTCGAACGTTTCTTGTTGGGTCTTGAATTTCTGTTGTTGACGTTTGTAACCCGCCGTAATCGATAACGTTAGGAGTAAGACATAGGCTGCCAGGGCTGGTTTACTGGTATACCAGGGGGGTAAGATCACAAAAGAAAATTGACCCGCCGTCGATTCGGCGCCAAGGTTATTGCGCACTTTGACCTCGAATCTGTAGTCTCCTTGCGGCAGGTTCGTAAATTCTTTGTCGGTCCTTTTGCTCCACTCCGACCAGCGAGCGTCGTAGCCGATCAGACGATAACTATACTCCAGCGATTCGGCATACGGGTATGGAGGCGCTGCAAATTCGAAGCGGATATTTTTCCAATCGTGGTCAATGCTCGGTACCTGTTGTCCTTTGTTGTCGGGGGGCACATATCCTCCGAATATCAGACTGTCGTATTGCTGTCCGATCCTGACACTTCGAATACTGATGCCCAGCTGTGGTTTTTGTTTCTTGTATTTTTCGAAGTTCAGGTGATAGATGCCCGTTTCTCCGGCCAGAAAAATATTATTCTTGTCATAGGGATAAACGAATTCAAACCCACTCAATAGTCGATTATTGAATTCGGGTAAGTAGGTCACTTTGGGTTTATCGCTGGTCGCAAACTCGATCACCCCTAAATTTTTCTCATGAAAGAACCAGATATTTCCGGCGGCATCTTCCTTTAAGTAGCGAATGCTTTGATTTCCCAATAAGGTTTTGAAGTCTGGAGCGATCACATAGGTATCCGTTCCCGGCTCGTATTGGTAAACGCCTTGCTCGGTGGCGGCCAGAATTTTTTCTTTGATCTTAAAGATGTGGTTGTTGAGCAGAGAGGGAAGCCCCTTTTGTGCATCATACTTGCCAATGCTGGTTGTGCTATCGGTTTTTTTCTGAACACGAAAAATACCATGATACGGATGCGAGATCCAAATATTTTGTTGCGCATCGAGTGCCATATAGCGCGACGATTCTTCGAACGAGGGCACCGCCGCTACCGGCGCAAATTTTCCGGCTTTAAATAAAAAGTACTGAACCCCCTTATAGTTTCCAGCAAGAAGTTCGTTGCTTGGATAGGTGCCGCTGGTTGGCAAAAAGTTCCAAAATCCTGTTACGTTACTCAGAGGGGTGGCACGGGTGCCCTCGATACGAAACGCCCCTTCGTGATGTCCGAGCAGAATTTGGTCATTGACCTCTTGCAGCGACCAAACTTGTCCTGTGGTGCTGGCAATGGGTAAAAAAGCGCCCTGGCTAAAGCTTAGATCTTGTTTGTCTTGTAACGTGGTTACATAGGCGCCATTCGAGGTGCCGATATATAATTTTCCATCCCGAATCAACGTCGTATATCCGGCTGCCTTTTGCTCGCTGGGCAATATCTGTTTGATGGCACTATTGAAGGCAATAAAATCGATCCCGTTATCAAGCCCCAGCCAAAGGTTGGCGTCTCGGTCGGCAAACACGCTCAGTACGTTATTATTTTGCAACCCCTCTTTAGAAGAGAAGTGTTGTATAAGGTTGGCTTGGTTATCTAATATGTACACGCCCCCATTGCTGGTGCCCAGGGCGATCCGGTTGTCATCGATTCTCGAGGTCGAATAAATTCGGTCCGACTTAAGTTGCCGAGCCAGCGCAGACAAAAGAGGTTGAAAGAGTTCTTTGTCTTGCCAAAACAAGCCGTTCTTCTGCATGGCGATCATCAAGCGACCTCCCTGGCCCGAAAGGATGCCGGTTACCACATCATTTGCAGGCAAGTAATTGCCCGCCTGTAAAGCCCGCCAAGCGCTATTTTCGAAAAGCATCAGCCCCTTTTCGAAGTCCTGTGCATAAAGGCGATTATTGCTGATGCCCATATAGCCCCACTCGGAGGGCGCTTTGTACACGGCAAAGGCCTTACCCGTAAACCGCAGTATGGCCCGCGAGGTCCTGAACCAGATCTCGTTTTCGAGGCTAACTATGTCCCAAACATCCCCGAACGAGCGGTTCGATGCAGGAATAAGGTTTGTGAGCGACCGATACATGAGCCGGCCGGAGGGTCCGGCCGAAAAATAACCCAGCTCGTCTTGACCTCCCACATATATGCGTCCATCGTTGCCAATGACCAGCGAACGGGCAATGGTCCGGTTCGGAAGGGGGTACAGATTCCAAAATTGTCCGTCATAGCAGAGCAGGCCTTCGTTATTGGCTATATATATAATACCTGCATTGTCTTGCTGTATTTCCCAGTTTTGGAGACCTGCCGAATAGGTTTTTTTAGGATAGTTGACAATATCAGGCAGCCCAATGGTGTTTTGAGCATAAAGGCTCGTAAGAATAGAAAAAAGGCTAACTAGTGCGAGGAGCGGTTTCATTGGTGATGTAATGTATAAATTTTTCTGATGTGTTTAGTTTTTTCATTTGATGTAGTATTGATGTACTATAACATTATTGAAAATCAAATACTTAATTATTAAGATGTAGTATTGAAGAGGCAAATTAATAGACCGGGCTGTAGATTATGTCTATCATTGCTCCGTTATTTTCTCACATTTAACGAGTTGCTAAATCCTGCTGTATGAAAAAAAAGCACGTTCTTTTGTGCCTGCTGGCCATGGTATTTGGATTATTATCTGAGCTCCATGCCCAAGGCATTACTATCTCCGGTAAAGTTACCCGACAGTCTTCGGGTGAGGCCCTCTCTGGGGTCACTATCAGTGCAAAGGGTAAATCGGCTACAACCCAATCAGACGCCTTGGGTATGTTTAAGCTCTCCGGTCTTTCAAAAGGAGACCAATTGGTGTTTAGTTATACCGGCACCAAATTAAAAGAAGTTACCATCGGTTCGGCTACCGTCCTATCTATTGAATTAGAGGAGGTGGCCAGCACTACGCTTTCCGATGTGGTCGTACTCGGATACGGAACCCAAAAGGTGACCAAGGTTTCGGGTGCCATCTCTACCGTTAAAGGGGCTGATATCGACAAGCTCAGACCTGTTCGTACCGAAGAGGCGCTGCAAGGAAGAGCTTCGGGCGTTAATGTTATACAAGGAGGCTCTCCCGGATCTAAGCCAACCGTTCTGATTCGTGGTATTCCATCTTACTCAGGTACCGATCCTGTGGTAATTATAGATGGTGTGCCGCAGACGCTCACAGACCTGAATGCGATCAATGCATCGGAGATCGAATCGATAAACGTACTAAAAGACGCGGCCACTACTGCTATATATGGAGTAAAGGGTGGAAATGGAGTGATCGTGGTAACGACCCGCTCCGGGCGCAAGAACCAAAAGACAGAGATCTCGGTTAACACGAACTATGGAATGCAAGAAGTAGCCAACACCGTTGGGGTGCTTAACGCTACCGAATATGCTGCCATGGTCAATGAGGGAAGCACGGTAGCAGGCGGTCCGGTTATTTTTCCGAACCTGTCGACCGTGGGTGTTGGTACTAACTGGCAAGACCAGATCTTTAAGCAAGCTACTTTACAAACGCATAGTATATCGGCCCGGGGTGGTAGTGAGAACATCACTTACTTTCTGTCCGGTGGTTTTTTGAGCCAGGGTGGAATAGTAGGGGGTGATGACAAGTCGCTTTTCCGTCGGGGTAACCTTACCGCCAACTTTGATGTGGACCTGAGCCGCAAGATTAAACTGTTGCTCAATACCACTGCGGTCGTGCTCGATGGTAAGGGGATACAAGAAAATTCATTCAACTCGGTTATCGGTAGCGCACTCAACTTCGATCCTACCGTTCCCGTACTCAACACCGTTCCCAATACCGTTGGACAATTCGGATTTAGCAATCTAATTCTCTCCGAGATATTCAATCCCGTCACCAAATTAGAGAATACCTACAATAAGAATACCGGCTCGAAGCTCTATGGAAAATTCGAGTTGCAGTATAGCCCTATCAAACAACTTCGTTTTACTTCTCGCTTTGGTTATACCAAATACGATGGCAATGCCAAAAGCTTTACGCCGCTGGTGTTCTACGGTCCTAACAACGTAGACAACTCCATGAATGCCGATGGTTCGGCCGTGCTAGGAAGAAACAACAGCGTTTCGCACGAGAAGATGAGCAATTTCAATTACACTTGGGAGTCTTTTGCCAATTATGATTTTAAGATAGGCGATGACCACAACTTCGAAACGGTCGCAGGATTGTCCGTTGCCAAGGTTTCAGGAAATACGGCCGGTGCTTTTCGTCAGGATGTTCCCTTTAACTCTTGGGAATTTGCCGACTTTACGGCTGCGGTAGGTAATAACAATGCCACTAATTCGAACGCGCTCAGTGGGTATTACTATCAATATTTTCGTCGCAATCTTTCTTCTTTCTTGCGTTTTAATTACGATTATCAAGAAAAATATCTGGCCTCTCTTACCGCACGCCGCGATGGTTCGTACGCATTCGGTAAAGAGAACAAAAATGCCAACTTCCTTTCAGGGTCTGTTGGTTGGGTCATGAGCCGCGAAAAATTCTTTACGGTCGATTTCATCAACTATCTTAAGATCCGGGGTAGCTATGGTACCATCGGTAACGAGAACGTAGATCCGCAATACGTCGGAATCATCACCGGCGGTCCCAGCTACGGCCCTACTGCCAATAGCAATGGCTATAACTTCTCTAATGTGTTCTATCCCGGCTCAACGGTAGGTTCTGCCGCCAACGATGCGCTTCGCTGGGAAAAGCAAACACAGGCCAACGTTGGTTTTGAGATGACCCTTTTCAATAACCGGTTAAGTCTAACTGCCGATCTGTTCCAAAAAGAGGTCGATGGTCTGCTCTTTACCCCGTCTGCTTCTCTATACCTGGGTACAGTGCCAATTCCTACTGCCAACATCGGTGCCACCCGCAGTACAGGTTATGAGATCACGTTAGGCTATAATTCAATGCCTGGAAAGAAATTCAGGGTCAATACCAACGTTAACTTCACCGCAGCTAAAAACGAAGTGACGGCTACCAACTCCGATGGCACTGCCAAGATTTTCGGAGGATATTATTTCAATGGACAAAATCAAAGCGTAACGGTTTTCGAAAGAGGTCAAACGCCCGGTTATTTCTATGGACATAAGGCTATCGGCATCTTTCAAAATGCCTCAGAGATCGCCGGAGCCCCCACGCAAGCCGGAGCAGTGCCTGGCGACATCCGCTATGCCGACCTGGATGGCAATGGTATTATCAATGCCAACGATAAAACAAAGATCGGAGATCCGTTCCCTGACTTTACCATCGGCTGGAATTTGAATCTGGAATACAAGAACATCGACCTTACGGCCTTTACCTATGCATCGGTCGGAAACGATGTGTACAGCGCTTGGGAAAGAAATGGCAACTTTACCAACCGCAGTCGCATGACCCTGGCCCGCTGGACCGGAGAGGGAACGACCAATGACCCTCGCTATCCTCGCTATAGCTTTACCGATGCCAACAGTAATATTCGCGTATCCGATCGTTATGTACAGGATGGTTCCTTCATCAAACTCAAGAATATCCAGTTAGGATATACCCTGCCTGCTACATCGCTTAAGAATGTCTGCAAGAGCCTCCGTGTTTACCTGCAGGTAAGAAACGCACTTACGCTGACCAAGTTTACCGGTCTCGATCCTGAGATCGCCGGCGGTATCATGGACACCGGTATCGATCGGGGCGCTTACCCCCAGGCTCGTTCGTTCTCTTTTGGACTAGACATCAAACTATAAACCCGAAAACGATTTTGTATATGAAAAAGCAATTCATTTATGTGTTGAGTCTGGTCACCCTGCTTACCGGATTCACCGGTTGTACCAAGTGGACCGATTACAATCCCAGAGAAGATTTTCGTATTACCGAAATGGATTATCTGCAATCGGAGTCCGATTACAGGACCATGGCGGTGAGTGTCTACACCCCGCTGCAGTGGTTGACCCATGCGCCAATGATCGGTGATATCGCTACCAACGATGCCAATAGCGGTGGCGAGAACGCTTCTGACGTACTCTCCTTTCAGCAGATCGATGATTTTACGCATACGCCTGTCAATGCCATCTTAACCGAGTTATGGCAAGCTGCTTACGAAGGAATCAATCGCGCTAACTACATGCATCAATACAAGTCGCTCAATCCGGCTGGTAAGGCGGTCAACTTTGCGGGCAAGGATGCGTTGTATGGCGAAATTTATTTCTTGCGTGCATACTATTATTTTCACTTGGTACGGTTTTTTGGTGATGTGCCGCTATTCGCCGATCGTCGACTTTCTTTGAGTGATTCCAGAAAGCTGCAACGTTCGCCCAAAGCCGAGGTCTATGCACAGATCGAACGCGATCTGGCAGCGGCCATTGCCGCGCTGCCTGCTACACAAGTAATGAAAGGTCGTATTACCAAGTATGCGGCACAGGCCCTGCTCGGCAAAGTGTTGCTCTATCAAAACAAATTCGATGCGGCTGCCACTACGCTCGATGCGGTCATCACATCAAACGCCTTTTCGCTGCCTGCCGATTTTGCTTCTGTTTTTCTGGCCTCCGGAGAGAATGGTCCCGAATCTGTTTTCGAGATCCAGTACTCCAACAACTCCCCCTATTACAATTGGGGAGGCAGTAACCGTGGTCAGGGTAATTTGGCCGTACAGATGTGTGGCGTACGCGGCTTAAATGGGAACGCCTCCATGCCCTATGCCAGCGGATGGAGCTTTAATTTGCCTACTACCTCACTGGCCAATGCCTTTACTGCCGCAGACAAGAGAAAGGCGGTTACTATCCTGGATATCGAGGCATACAAGCAAGCCAATCCCGGTATGGGCATCACGTACCAGGTAGCTCCTTACAAGAATACGGGCATGTATAGTCAAAAGTATCATCCCCGCAAAGGCGAAACCTCAGGACAAGTTGAGTTGAACTATCTCAATAACTATCGTGTCATCCGTTATGCCGATGTGTTGCTGATGGCTGCCGAGGCCTTCAATCGCTCCACCACGCCCAACGATGCAAAGGCGCAACAATATCTCAATTTGGTTCGTGCCAGAGCCTTTGGCAATACACAGAATAATAGTACAGCTACCGGCGCCGCGTTGCGTCAGGCTATTTGGGACGAAAGAAGGCTAGAGTTGGCTATGGAGGGCGATCGTTTCTTTGACCTGGTGCGCACCGGTCAGGCGGCCTCGAAGATCACCGGCTTTGTAGCCGGAAAGCACGAGGTGTTCCCCATTCCTCAACCCGAGATCGACATCTCTACGCTTACGCAAAATTCAGGTTATTAATCTTACATCCAATAAATCGAAACGTATGAAATACTTCCTCACCCTCAGCATTCTGTTAGCTACTCTGGCCGGATGCCAAAAAGAAAAATTCGAGGACGTCTCTTTTGCCGCCAATGGAAAGGCTCCCGATTCGTTGTCGGTGCTTTTTGAGATCACCCAAGATAATACCGGATTGGTGACCATCACCCCTAATGGACTAGGCGCTATCAGCTACGATGTCTATTATGGTCATGGAGCCACAACACCTGTTAAGGTATCGGCTGGTAAGAATACCACGCATATTTATCCCGAAGGAGTGTACAATGTAAAGCTGGTAGGTTATTCCGTCAATGGTAAGATGACAGAGATGACCAAGCAGTTGACCGTAGCATTCAGAGCACCGGAGAACTTGCAGGTTACGGCTACCATCGATCCTGCCAATAACTACAAGGTCAACGTATCGGCTACCGCGCTTTATGAGACCAATTTCAGGGTATTCTTCGGCGCCAATCCCAACGAGACCCCCGTTACTTTCTTAGAGGGGCAAACAGTGAGCTACACGTACGCTGCCACCGGTACCTATAATATTCGTGTCGTAGCGCAAAGCGGGGGCGCTGCTACAACCCAGCAGATCGTACCGATCACCATTGTGGATCCCATCTTATTGCCTCTTACGTTCGAGTCTCCCACCATCAACTATAACTGGTTTAATTTCGATGGCGGTAATGTAACGGTCATCAATAACCCGCAGGCTAATGGTATCAATACCAGTAGCAAGGTGGCTCGTATGGTCAAGAATGCAGGCCAACCCTGGGGAGGAAGTTTTCTGACCCTTAGCTCCAATATCGATTTTAGTACCAACAAGATCTTTCGGATGAAGGTCTTCTCTCCCCGTGCAGGCGCTAAGGTGTTGTTGAAGGTCGAGAATAGTGCCAATGGGGCTATCAACTTCGAAAAGGAGGTGCTTACCACGGTAGCCAATGCCTGGGAAGATATGGTCTTCGATTATCGTACCATCAATGCTTCGCAGAACTACAACCGCATTGTTGTCATTTTCGACAACGGAACAATGGGAGATGGCTCCGCCAACTTTACTTTCTTGATGGATGATATCCGTCTGGTCAATAGTTTACCCTTGAGTTTGCCACTTGACTTCGAATCAACGTCTACCAATTACAATTGGTTCGATTTTGATGGGGGTAATGCAACCGTAGTTCCGAACCCTCAGATCAACGGTATCAACACCAGTAGCAGAGTAGGCCGTATGATCAAAAATGCGGGCCAACCTTGGGGCGGAAGTTTTCTTACACTCAACCAGCCCATGGATTTTAGCGTCAATAAAGTGTTTCGGATGAAGGTCTTCTCTCCTCGTGTAGGTGCCAAAGTGCTTTTGAAGGTAGAGAACTCAACCAATAGCGGTATCAATTTCGAAAAGGAGGTCACTACCTCTATCGCGAATGCTTGGGAAGATCTGGTTTTTGATTACAGTGGTATCAATGCCGCCAATGTCTACGATCGGGTCGTACTCATCTTTGAATTGGGAACTCCCGGCGACGGATCGGCCAATTTTACATTCCTTTTCGATGATATTCGTTTGACCAATACATTCCCCGTAGCCATCCCTCTCAACTTTGAATATCCGGTAACCTACGGATGGTTCGATTTTGACGGCGGAAACGTAAGTGTAATTAATAATCCGCAGTCCGGAGGCTTAAACACCAGTGCCAAAGTGGCTAGGATGATCAAGAATCCCGGTCAACCCTGGGGCGGAAGCTTCCTGACCCTCTCTCAGCCCATCAATTTTTCTATCTCTCGTACTTTTAAGATGAAAGTATTCTCTCCCCGTGCAGGAGCAAGGGTGTTGCTTAAGGTAGAGAACTCATCCAACGCTGCTCAGAACTTCGAGCGAGAGGTCGCCACTACTGTTGCCGGAGGCTGGGAAGAGCTCACCTTCGATTATAGCGCCATCAACACATCCAACGTGTATGACCGCGTCGTTATTATTTTCGAGTTAGGCACCCCCGGAGACGGATCGGCCAATTTTACCTTCCTCTTCGATGATCTCAGACTTCATTAATCTTTTAAATAATCCGATATATGCTTACCATCAATAAAATACTCACCGCCGCCGTACTCCTGCTTACGTTGTCGGCTTGCGAAAAGCAGTCCTATTCTTTCGGGGATCTAAAGGCGCCTACCGATCTTACACTGACCACGGCAGTGGCCGGCGTAGATGCCGCCAACCCCAACGGAAATGGTACCGGTAATGTGCAAATTACCGTCAATGCAAAAGGGGCGCTTTCTTACGTAATTGATTTTGGTGACGGACAGCAGCGCGTTGTTCCTACCGGTGCGCTTACGTACAAGTATGGTATACCGGGAACATCCGATTATACCATCACTGTCAATGCTATTGGAACAGGAGGCAGTATCTCCACTATCAGCAAGCGGATAAGAGTCTTCGTGGCCTTTCAAATACCGGCCACGATCCTGAATGCATTAACAGGTACTTCTTCTCGTGTTTGGGTTACCGATAAGGATGCCCCCGGGCATTTTGGAGTAGGCCCTAATGATGCATTTTCGCCTATATGGTATGCTGCGGGTCCTAACACCCGTGAGGCTTGTGCATATGATGATGAGATCACATTTAGCCGGGATGCTGCCAACCGGGTATCGATGCGAGTCGATAATAAGGGAGCGTCATTCTCCATCGGTGCCTCGAGCGCTTTTTACGGATTTGGCGGAGGCGATAATTGTTTTGCCATCAACCCGGGCGGTCTTAAGTCGCTCATCTTTCAGGATGCCACCTCTTCTTCTACTCCGGCGCAGTCGACCCGCATTCAATTTACAGTACCGGGTAACGGGATCATTAACTTTGGTACCGGCGGAACCGTCTACGAGATTTTGGAGATAACACCTACCACCATGCATCTTCGTAACATAGGAACAGATGGGAATTCCTGGTATCAAAAGCTAAAAGTGAAGCCATAAATAGTTATGCGTTCTGTGCTTTGGTTCTTGTGGGGGAGTTTATGGCTAACGGCGTGTGGTGACAAAAAGCCTCCGCCCAATGATGTTGCTCCAACCAACCTTACGCTTACTGCACAAGTCAGTAACGATAATAGTGGTACGGTGGCCTTTACGGCTACGGCTACCAATGCTGTAAGCTATGATTTTGATTTTGGGAATGGCATCTTTGCCACATCGGTTTCAGGGGCTACTACGTATCGATATCCTGCCTCCGGAACGTACATGGTGAATGTCATTGCCAAGAGTGCTGGCGGACTTACGGCCTCTAAGTCTACCACCATTACGGTAGCGGTTGCCCAGTCGCTTATTTGGTCCGATGAGTTCAATACGCCCGGTGCGCCCGATCCATCTAAATGGGGTTACGATCAGGGAGCCGGAGGTTGGGGTAACAACGAGCTGCAGTATTATACCAATCGTCTCGACAATGCTATTGTTTCGGCCGGCACTTTAAAGATCATCGCCAAACGCGAAAATTTCAGTGGCAGTGCGTTTACATCAGCACGTTTATTATCTCGGTCTAAGTTCTCTTTTAGATATGGCAAGGTCGAGATCTCCGCCAAGTTACCCGCCGGTGCAGGAACGTGGCCAGCCACATGGATGCTAGGCGATAATTTTCTGACCGCCGGCTGGCCTGCTTGTGGAGAGATCGATATTATGGAGCACCGTGGTAACGACCCCAATCGTATTCACGGTACCATTCATTACCCGGGCAATTCCGGTGGCAATGGAATTGGAGCTACGACACTCATTCAGAATGCCACCACCGAGTTTCATAAGTATACCTGTGAATGGACACCACAGTACATTCGGATGTCGGTAGATGATCGAACCTATTTTACCACTGCCAATAGTGCTAATCTTCCTTTCAACCAGCCTTTCTTTCTTTTGCTCAATGTGGCCATGGGAGGAAATTTTGGTGGAACGGTAGATCCCGCTTTTTCATCGGGAGTTATGGAGATCGATTATGTGCGGGTGTACCAGTAAACTAATTTTATGAGAGTAAGAGGCCTTTGTTTCATATACGCGATCTTATTATTCTTGCTTGGTGCGCCTTTATGGTCATCGGCGCAGACCACCCGCTATAACAAGTTAGTTTGGTCCGACGAATTCAATTACAACGGACTTCCCGATTCAACCAAGTGGGATTACGACAAGGCCAGAGGATGCCCCGAGTTATGTGGCTGGGGCAATAACGAATGGCAGTATTACACGTGGAGCCGTAAAGAGAATGCGCGCGTCGAGGGGGGGCATCTCGTGATCGAAGCACATAAAGAAACCTACGGTGATGCAAAATTTACCTCGGCCCGATTGGTCACGCGTAATAAAGGCGATTGGAAGTACGGACGAATAGAGGTTAGAGCACAACTTCCAAATGGGATGGGGCTGTGGCCGGCTATTTGGATGTTGCCAACAGAGAAGCGATATGGCATTTGGCCCAAGAGTGGTGAGATCGATATTGCAGAGACCGTGGGCTATACACCCGATTCGGTATATCAGACCATTCATACCGCCGCTTACAATGGTATGCTGGGCACCCAGAAAGTGTCGCTTATCCCCGTAAAGAATTTATACAACTCATTTCACACCTACTCGATCGAGTGGACTGCAGAGTCCATTCTTTTTATGGTAGATGGGGTCGCTCATCAAGTATTCAAAAGTACCCCGCACGATACCGATAAATGGCCCTTCGATCAATTATTTCATTTAGTGCTCAATGTGGCCGTAGGAGGTGACTTCGGTGGTAAAAAGGGAGTAGATGAAATGGTATTTCCCCGTCAGATGAAAGTGGACTATGTCCGCGTCTATCAGTAACAGCTTCTTAACTATTTCTCATGTTTTTTGTTCAGCGAGCAGTTTTCTTTTTCCTTTTTTTAGTGGTGATCGTTCAAGGTCTTAGCGCACAGCAGTCTTTATCGGATTCCATTGAAAGGGCCATCGATCGACTTATGTCAAAGATGACAATCGAGGAGAAGATCGGGCAAATGAATCAATACAATGGTTTTTGGGATGTGACCGGTCCTGCTCCCCAGGCGGGTGCTGATAAATTCAAGTACGATCATTTTAGGCAAGGCCTGGTGGGCTCGGTGCTCAATGTACGGGGTGTCAAGCAGGTTCGCAAATTGCAGGAGCTGGTCGTACAACAATCCAGATTGGGTATTCCGCTATTATTTGGGTTTGATGCGGTGCATGGTTATAATACGGTGCTTCCCATACCACTCGCCGAGGCGGCGAGCTGGGATTTGCAAGCCATCGAACGCTCTGCTCGTGTCGCTGCTACCGAGGCTGCCTCTTCTGGTATAAATTGGACTTTCGCCCCTATGGTCGACATTTCGCGAGATGCTCGTTGGGGTCGAGTCATGGAAGGGGCCGGCGAGGATCCCTATCTTGGATCACAGATAGCTGTTGCGCGTGTCAAGGGTTTTCAGGGCAATGATTTTTCATCTCCCTTTACTGTTTTTGCCACCGCCAAGCATTTTGCCGGTTATGGTTTTGCAGAGGGCGGTCGTGATTACAACACGGTCGATGTAAGTGCGCTTACATTGCACAACGTTATTCTACCTCCGTTCAACGCGGCCGTAAAGGCAGGGGTGGCCTCGGTAATGAATTCGTTCAATATTCTCAATGGCGTTCCAGCCACGGCCAATCATTATCTTGTACAAGATATTCTTAAGAAGAACTGGGAATTTAAGGGTGTTGTAGTGTCCGATTGGGGGTCCGGTGTCGAGATGATCGACCATGGCTATGCAGAGAATCTAAACCAGGTAGCCTCTTTAGCGGCCAATGCCGGCTCGGACGTGGACATGGAGAGCTATGCCTACGTTAATCATTTGAAACAGGAGGTAAGCAAAGGGACTGTTTCTCTGGCTACCATCGACCAATCGGTTCGTCGTGTATTACGATTAAAATACCAGCTTGGTCTTTTTAAGGACCCTTATAAGTATTGTGATAGTACCCGTGAGCAAGTTTATGCCATGCATCCCGAGCATGCGCAGGTTGCCAGAGATATGGCAAGGCGATCTATGGTATTATTAAAAAATGACAGCCAGTTGCTGCCGCTACAGGCACAGAAAAAAAATATTGCGGTGATCGGGGCACTGGCTGCAGATAAAAATAGCCCGCTGGGTAATTGGCGGCTGGCAGCAAAGGATAGCAGCGCGGTGTCGCTGCTCGAAGGGTTCGATGCAGCGGGTATTTCTTATCGGTATGCCCCCGGCGTTAAAATAGTGGCGGGCGATCCTGTTCATTTTGTACAAGAGCTAGCTATCAACAACCAAGATACGAGTGGCATGGCGTATGCGGTCTCTATTGCCAAAGAGGCCGAAGTAGTGGTAATGATGCTGGGCGAACACGGGCTGCAATCAGGCGAGGGCAGAAGCCGCGCACAATTGAACCTGCCCGGTCTTCAACAGCAATTACTCGAGGCGGTACATGCGGTCAATCCAAATATTATATTGGTATTGACCACCGGTCGTCCATTGGCCATTACGTGGGCCGCCGAGCATATTCCTGCTATTCTGTTGGCTTGGCAACCCGGATCGGAAAGCGGCCATGCCATCACCGATGTGCTACTGGGCAAGTATAATCCATCCGGAAAGCTGCCCATGACTTTTCCTCGTAGCGATAACCAGTTACCCATTTATTACAATCATTTTTCTACCGGTCGTCCAGGTCCCAAAAAAGAAGTGTTCTGGTCGCATTATATAGACGAGCCGCATACCCCCTTATACGAGTTCGGTTACGGCAAAAGCTATACCCAATTTAGCTACGCCGATCTTGGTGTCATTCAACAAGCAAATACTATTTTGGTCAGCGTCAAACTCACTAACACTGGGTCGTTAAAGGGCGAGGAAGTAGCGCAGCTCTATATCCGTGATCGCGTATCCTCGGTGGTTCGTCCGGTCAGAGAATTAAAAGGCTTTAAAAAGGTACAACTCGAGCCCGGGGCCAGCACCTTACTAAAGTTTGAATTGCCGCTCTCTCAGCTAGGCTATTTTGATGCCACCGGCAAGTTGTTGCTCGAGCCCGGCTGGTTCGATTTTTATGTGGGGGGCAGTTCGGCCGCTACCTTATCGACGGGTTTTCTTTTGTCAACGAACTAGTCTTACGCCCCGGTGGCACCGGGTTTTTATGTAAGCGCCTTTCGAAGTGCGGCAAGGATGATCTTATTGGTTTCTTTATTTTTTACTGCCACTCGTACGAAATTATTGCTGAACTGCACGCTCATAGAGGTGCAGTCTCTAAGAAAAATATTCCGTCTCTTAAGCTTTCGGATGATGGCGTCGGCTTTTACATTTTTGTCCAGCAGTTCAATAAGAAAAAAGTTAGCGACAGAATCATAAACTCTTATGGACTTTATCTTTCTCAGTTCAGCGATCATGCCTTGACGCAGCTCATGGGTTTGCCTGTATTTATTCCTATAATAGGAAGGGTCTTTAAGGGCTTCAACGCCGGCTATTTGAGCCACTAAACTGACTGACCAGGGGGGTATAAATGAGGCTATTTTGTCAATGATTGTTTGATGTGCCACCATGTAGCCTATTCGAACTCCGCTGAGTGCATAAGCCTTCGACATAGATTTGATGACTACCAGGTTTTTGTTACGTGCCGTTTCTTTTTCTAGCGTTATGTTCTTGAAAACATAATCAACATATGTTTCGTCGATCACAAAAAGAATGTCCCGAAATTTGGAGGCAAGGTTTAGTATATGTCGTTTTTCCCAACATTGACCGGTGGGGCTGTTCGGATTGACCAATAGTACTAAACTTGGTCTGTCCCTTTCTATTTGATCAAAAAGTTCGCTATAGTCGATTGCAAAGTCATTTTCCTTTTTTAAGTTGTGCCTGATTATTTTATTCTTGGTAACGTGTTCAAAAATATGGGCATATTCGCCATAGGTTGGATCAAGAATCAGTACACGCTGACTTTCTTTTAAGATCTGCGGAAAGAAGGTAAACATCAGGTCAGAAGAACCGCCTCCTACTAAAATTGTAGCCTCGGGAACCTTCCGTGTCTTTGCAATGGTTTTGATCAGCCCTTCGCATTGGGTGGGCGGTGATGTTTTAATGCTGAAGGCCAAAAAGGCCTTGATCTTGGAAATGACATTTGGGGAGGGGTCGTACCAGGCATCCAAGACATCGGCACTGATCACAGTTTGTGTTTTCTCGAGCGTTTTAAACTCGTTTCCAATGGCATTGAAAAACGCACCCCCATGATATGCTTTCTTGGCCATATTGATTTAATAGTTGGTTGCTGTATCGACAGATCGGTTTAAAGGCGGGGCAATAGCATACTTATGCTCATTGTGGCATTCCCCAACAAATGTATCGATCTTATCAGGCTCGTCCTAATCTTGATAGAGAGTCATTAGCCTGATGCGCTAGTTAGCGGACATGCTCTCGAAAGCGACCATTACCACCGTTCCTTTTTTGGGGGTTGAGCTGATACTGATTCTTGCACCCATCCAGTTCGCCACATCTCGAATAATCAAGTAGCCTAATCCGTGCCCACTTACCGTGTCTTGTCTATTTCCTTGAATGGGCGAAGGGTCATTTAGCAGCTGTTCAATCTTTTCCTCTGACATGCCAATTCCCTGGTCAGAAACCGTCAGCGTATATTTAGTATCAATCTCTTGAATATCCACGGTAATGGCTCCGGCCTTTGAATAGTGAATTGAATTTAGTAAGAGGTTATAAATTATTTTCTTTGATAAAGAGGGGATTAGCCCAGATCGACTCAACTATAAAAGTGGGTTACAAGGCGGGACCTCCAATACCGTTAGTATTCGGCAGGCGGTAAATGGGGAATCGTTTGATAAGCCTCAGTCTAACGTGCAAGAAAAGTTGGAGTATTAGTCAATTTCCGATACGTGGGCTGGCTATAGCGAATCAGTGAACAAAGTCAGTGCTATAAATAGTATATGATCGGTGTCATTGATTCAAGTCGTCTTTCAGCTTATTTTGGTCTATGGATCAGAAACGAGCAGAACGTTTGGCTAGTCTAGATGAGCATCGAATTCAGTCGCTGTCTGATTCTGTATTCGCGATCGTTATAACGATTTTGGCCTTTACTTTGGTGGTGCCCCCCGGAGAAAATGATGAGGGGCTCAGGCGATTTTTATGGGACCAGATACTACCTAAGCTATTTATCTTCTTTTTAGGGTTCATTATTGTAGGCGCTTATTGGGTCGACACGCATTACAATCATCATCACATCCTTAAGGTAGATAAAACGAGTATTTGGTTAAATATCATTTTTCTGATGTTCATTTGCTTGATTCCCTTTTCCTCTGTTTTTTTGGCTAATTATCTATATAGTTCAATTAGTGTTATTGTATACAGTATCAACCTTATTTTGGTTAGCTTTTGTCATTTGATGATGTTGATATATTCATGGAGAAGAAGGTATATTCAGCCTTATGTAGACAAGACCCTCTACCGTAATATGCAGCTGCGGATCATTTTACCTATTTTAATTTACCTCTGTATCATTCCAATCTCCCTATTTAGAACCCCTTGGGTGGTGTATCTATTTTTACTTCCTTTGACTTTTCAAATATTCTTTGGTCGTTCTCGAAAAGAAGTTGTTTGATCTGGCTATTTTATAAAGTGCATAGTGCCGGGGAGGTTCTAAAGTAGGTTATTGAACCTCATCATCATCTTGTAAAAAACAAGTAGTCCCGACAGACATTTTGCCGTAGGCAAAACCCTGGCACAAAAACATTAAGTGTAGTCCCGACAGACATTTTGCCGTAGGCAAAACCCTGTCACAAAAACATTAAGTGTAGTCCCGACAGGAATCGAACCTGTATCAAAAGTTTAGGAAACTTCTATTCTATCCATTGAACTACGGGACCGAACGCATACGGTTAACTTATTTTGCACACGGTAAGACCGTTTGTACAAGTGGCAGCCAGACTGCCCGTAAGCGGAGCAAATATACAACAACGCAAGCCCCTGTTTTTCGTAAATTAGGCATTCAAACAGATGCATACTTGACAGAGCAAGAACTCATAGCAGGATTAAAACAAGGCGATGAGGCTTGCTTTCACTATTTGGTCAACACCTACCAAGACCTGGTCTATAATACGGCATATGGGTTATTACAGCAGTCCCAAGACGCCGAAGATGTGGCCCAGGAAGTTTTTTTGCAGGTATTTCGTTCTATCCATCAGTTTAAGGCAGAGGCGAAGCTTTCTACCTGGCTTTACCGCATCACTACCAGTCGGGCACTCGACCTAATCCGGTCTAAAAAGAGCAAGAAGCGGTTTGGGATCATCCAGCGGTTATGGGGGGGCGACGGGCAGTTGGCGCTCGACATACCAGATGCACATCATCCGGGAGTGGCCCTGGAGCAAAAAGAAGACGCCGCAAAGTTATGGCGGGCTATAGCAAAGCTTCCTGAAAACCAGCGTGTTGCTTTTACGCTGCATAAACTGGAGGGACTTTCTTACCAAGAGGTCAGCGAGATCATGGGCAATAGTTTGCCGGCGGTCGAATCCCTGATGCACCGAGCTCGTTTGAATCTAAAAAAGATAGTAGAAAAAGAGATTTCATCTTAAAATTCGAAAGTTTTACCCCCTTAATTCGTCAAAACAGTCTTGCATGCGAACCCCATCTTCAGAACAACTCGACCGGATCTTGGCCAGCCTCGATAAGGCTCAACGAGTACCCGCCCCCCCTTATTTCTACACCCGGCTGCGCGCCCGTTTAGGCAACGCTTCAGCCCCACAGCAGTATCAATTGTTGTGGTTACGTCCACTACCGGTCATAGCCATGCTGGTGATATTGTTACTGGTCAATTTTTGGTTGATCAAAACGCCACTGGTCGATCCGACTGTTGCAGTGCATCCTGCCAAGTCTTCGACCGAAGACGAACTACAAGCGTTGGCATTCGAAGACCGTTCGGCCGAACACATGGTCGCAGACTACGAATTAACAGTCGATCCTATTCAAAAGTAAAAACTACTATGCCTACATTCTCCCCTCGGTTGTTGTCCGTGTCGGTCATCTTGCTGCTGCTTATCAATTCGGCACTGGTGGTCTATTTGGTGATGGAAAGAAATCGCTTTCATGCCGGTCGCGCGTCACATCATCGCGAGGATGCGTTCGAGAGGATGACGCGCGCGTTGCGTTATACGGAGGCACAGATAGAGCAGCACCAGATTTTGCGAAAGGAGCATATGGAAAGTATGCATCCGCTCTACGATTCAATGCGGCAGGCTAAGGTATTGTTATACTCCAGGACCGGTATCGTAGAAGAATCCGACAGTGTTTTTATTACTTATATGGCCAAGATGAGCCAGTGGCAGGCGTCGATCAACCAAATGAATTATGCGTATTATAAAAAAGTACGCAACCTGCTTACGGCCGAGCAGCAACCCCGGTATGATTCCATGTTGGTAAAGATGATCGAGCGCGGCCGCAGAGATTCCAGTCATCGTCGTTAGAAGTTGACTTTCGTAGAAAAGCCCTCTGAATAGACCTAATCAGCAATAGATACGTTCAATGGCGTCTTTGTATTTTTCCAATACCACTTTTCGCTTCAGCGATAATTTAGGGGTAAGTTCTCCGCTGTCAACGCTCCATTCCTGCGAAAGCAATTCAAATTTTTTGACCTGCTCTACGGGGTTAAAGAATTTATTGAAGCTCTCTACTAACTCTCTAAAATGTTCGAGCACGCGCGCATCATGGATCAACTTATCAGGATCTGTCTCTGCAATGCCTTGCTGACGGGCCCACTCCTGTACATTTGGAAAAGAGGGCACGATCAGCGCGCTCACGAATTTACGGTCGGCCCCTATTACCATTACTTGCTCGATGTAAATGGATTCTTTAAGTCGGCTCTCGATGGGCAATGGCGCCACATACTTTCCGCCACTGGTCTTAAAGAGTTCTTTTTTGCGGTCCGTGATCTTTAAAAACCCACGGGGGCTAAAGGTGCCAATGTCTCCAGTGCAAAACCATTCTCCCTGCATTACCTCGGCGGTTATATCGGGTCGTTTGTAATAGCCCATCATAATATTGGGTCCTTTGCACAAGATCTCTCCGTCTTCGGCGATCTTGACCTCAACACCACTGATCATGGGGCCAACCGAACCAAACTCACGGCCATCTTCTTCGTAGCGGTTTACGCAAATGACAGGCGAGGTCTCGGTTAGTCCATATCCCTCCATAATGGTAATGCCCGCTGCGGTAAAGATGCGGATCAGTCGAACCTGACAGGCCGCACCTCCGCTGATGATGGCTTTTACATTCCCTCCAAGGGCCTCTCTCCACTTACTAAAAATTAGTTTGTTGGCAATGGCTAGTTGCATCCGGTAGCCAATGCTGAGTGAGGTGTTGATCTCGAATTTCTCGGCCAGTCCGTGGGCCCAGAAAAAAAGTTTTCGCTTGGTACCGGTCAGTTCCGCTCCCTTCGCCATAATCTTGTCGTAGACCTTTTCGAGCAGGCGGGGAACCGTGGTGAACAAATGGGGTTTCACTTCTTTTAAATTATCCCCGATGGTATCCATGCTCTCGGCGTAGTAAATAGCGGTGCCTTTAAATAGATACATGTAGGTGACCATGCGTTCTAAAATATGATTGAGCGGTAAAAAGCTGAGGGCGCGCATATTTTCACCGGGAGGAAAACAGGGCAGCGAAGCCGTTACATTCGAGAGCACATTACGATGCGAGAGCATCACTCCCTTGGGCGTACCCGTTGTGCCCGAGGTATAAATGATGGTGGCCAGATCTTCGTAACCAATCTTGTTGCTGATCGAAGGTATAGATGCGATCAGTTCGGGGGTGGCGGCGCTTAGCAGTTCTTTCCAATGCAGGGCATTGGCAACATGCTCGAAGGTGTAGATCTTTTGCAGGTGCGGCAGCCGGTCTTTAATGCTCAGTACTTTCAAGAAAAGGTCCTGGTCATTTACAAAAACCACTTTGGCCTGAGCATCACCCAATACGAATTCAAGTTCGTTGACGTTGATGGTAGGATAGAGGGGTGTTAAAATGGCACCGATCTGCTGCACGGCCAGATCGACCATTACCCACTCCGGCCGGTTCTTAGAGAGCAGGGCTACTTTGTCTCTTCCTTCGGGACTCATGTCGCCGGCTCCGATACCGATGGAGAGTAGACCGGCACTTAGTCGGTCTACCGTATCTTTTACTGTGGCCGTGCTGTACTTTTTCCACTGGCCGCCTTCTTTTCCGGCCAGCATATCTTCAAGGGGATGTTGGGCTAGTTTTAGCGCCAGGCAGTCAAATAAACGGGTAGGTTGATTCATGGTGGCAAGCGTTTACAATCTCTACAAGACCCCATAACGGGACCTACAAGTTAATAAATTCGGTCCAACCGCTTCTCTCGCTCACCGCCTTTTTTAAGGGTCTGCCCGTGTTGGTCTATAATCAAAAGAGGTAGGGATACCTGCTGAGTTTAAACACTCTGTTGAATAAAAAGCTCTCTAGCTTGTTAAATTCTTCAACTTTTTCGGTTTTCCATTGGGTAAAACGGGTCTTGTTTTCGACCTCTCCGAAAAGCCATTGGTCGTAGGCCTCAAAGAGGCCGGCCTTTAGTAGTTGTTGGTGATGGTCAAAGAGTCTACAGGGGTATTGTTCCGCATGTTGTTTAAACCAGTCCAGTACAAAACGGGTGCGGGCCATAGTGAGGGTTTCTCTGCTCAGCCCCTGAGCCATTACAGACGAGGCCTTTTCGAAGGTGGCAGCTACGACTGTTTCGAAAGAAGAAAGTTTCGTTGCAGTAGCAGCAGCAGAACCCATTATCTTTTGCCGATACGTTTCCCAAAGTAATTTTTTGATTACCGGGGCTCTCTCGCTTTTACTTTCCATGTTGATGTAGATCTCTCCGTACAACAAAGTGCGCCACAACCACTCGGTCTTGCTGTAATAAAGTGCGGCATTGTAATAATTGCCGGCATAGTTGGGATCTACTCGAATACCATCCTCCCAATAGGTGATGGCCCTTTTATCTTTGAATGCCCAAAGCAGCTCGCCCATTTCACTATGCAAGGGACCACTTTTTGGAAATTTCTTGATTCCTTTTGCATATAGCTTTTCGCACTCCTTTACTTCTTCTAGCGCTTTAAGGGCGTTTCCTGCCAACTGAAAGCAAGCCTCGTCGGCATCGGCACGTTCTGCCAGCGAAAGGGCTAATTGTCGGGCTGCAGCAAAATCTCTTTTGAGCAGTAAACTGGTGGTCAGGTCTTTTTGAAGCAGGAGTGCGTTAGGATGTTGCTTGAGCCCTTGTTGCAATACGATAACCGCATTGGTATGGTCACCACGATTATTAAAGTCAAGTGCGCGTTGTTGCCATTCGCGCAGCGAAAGTTCTTGTCCCGCTGCAGTTTCGGTAAACAACAGCCAAAGAATAAAGCCAATTATGTTTTTCATAATAAATGCGTAAGCAATCCGTCGCGCAGTTTAGGTTCGAACCAAGTACTTTTTGGCGGCATTACTTCGCCGCTGTCGGCAATGGCAAAAAGTTGTTCGATGCTAACGGGGTATAAACTAAAGGCTACCTTCATCTCACCGCTGTTCACTCTTTTTTCCAGCTCCTCGAGTCCGCGAATGCCTCCTACAAAATCGATACGGGTATCGGTGCGTTGATCGGTAATGCCCAGCCATTTTTCTAAAATGCATTTAGTAAGGATGGTCACGTCCAATACGCCAATGGGGTCACTCGTGTAAGTGCCT
Source organism: Chitinophagaceae bacterium (assembly GCA_044351575.1). Taxonomy (GTDB): domain Bacteria; phylum Bacteroidota; class Bacteroidia; order Chitinophagales; family Chitinophagaceae; genus JJ008. The sequence goes on along the minus strand of JBILFN010000004.1, from coordinate 8,731 downwards.
TCTTTAGATCGCAATTCGTACCAGCGTCCTTCTATGTACATGCCGAATGAATGCAACTGCGAAGGGCGCACCGCTTTATCGCTGGGGGTAACAATAAAGTCTGCGTGCAGTTTTTCTATGAATGATGCGGCGCTGTACCCGTTAAGATCTTTAATAACACGATTGTAGTCCATGATGGCCAGTTCACTGGCCGGAAAGATCGTCGTTAAAAAATAACGGGCCTCGGATCGGTCGGGTAGCGCTGCGCTAACTTTTGCAGCGGAGGCCGCCCGGTGATGTCCGTCGGCAATGTAAGTGCAGGGTACCTGGTTTCGAAACAATCCAGTGATGGCATCGATGCTGCCTGCGTCATCTACTACCCAAATACAATGACGAACGCCATCCTCGGCCACAAAGTCATAGAGTGGGGTGTGTTGCTGTTGAGCCTGCATCAACTCGTTGAGCGCAGGCACGTCTCGCATGGCCAAAAAAACATTACCCGTCTGTGCTTTGATGGTATACATATGATCGATACGATCTTTCTCTTTTTCGGGACGGGTAAACTCGTGCTTTTTAATCCGGTCTTGGTGATAATCCTCTACCGACGAAACGGCGACCAGTCCGGTTTGACTTCGTCCGTTCATGGTTAGTTGATATATATAATAACAAGGCTTATCCTCTTGCAGCAAGGTACCCTCTTGTATAAAACGCTGTAAATTCTCGTTGGCCTTTTCGTATACGGTCTGGCTGTGTATGTCTACCGATTCGGGCAGATCGATCTCCGATTTGGTCACATGTAAAAAAGAATAGGGATTATCTTTTGCTACTGTGCGGGCTTCTTTGCTATTGAGTACATCATACGGGCGAGAAGCTACCAGCGCAGCAAGCGATACGGCAGGGCGCAAGGCCTTAAAGGGTAAGATGGAGGTCATGTTCAACTTTTTTTACGGGCAAACTCATGTATAAAATCTATCAGCGTTCGTAACGATGCTATCGAAATGGCATTATATAACGATACTCTAAACCCTCCTACACTGCGATGGCCTTCTATGCCGATCATTCCCTCTGCCTTGGCGGCGGCTGCAAATTCTTTCTCTATCGCCGCATCCTTTATTAAAAAGACGGCGTTCATCTGGCTGCGATCTTGTTTTTTAACAGGCAAGCTAAATAGCGGGATACGCTCGAGCGTGTCGTAGAGCAGGGTGGCTTTTTCCAGATTATTTTTTTCCATGGCCGCTACGCCTCCATTCGTTTTTAACCAGCGAAGGGTTAGCAGTAGCACATACACGGCAAATACGGGGGGCGTGTTGAGCATGCTTCCCTCTTTGATATGGAGTCGGTAATCCAAGAACGAAGGAATGGTTCGCGTTACTTTTCCCAAACAATTTTTATTGACCACCACCAGGCAAACGCCGGCCGCACCCATATTTTTTTGTGCTCCTGCATAGATCAGGTCAAAGCGATTGAAATCGAGGGAGCGGCTTAAGATATCGCTGCTCATGTCGGCCACCAGCGGGCAGTTGCAGTCGTAGGGTATGCGGTGCCATTGCGTACCGGCAATGGTCTCGTTAGTGGTAATATGTAAATAGGCAGAGCGGGGATCGACCTCTAACGCAGCAGGAATCGAGGTAAAATGATCGGCTGCAGTCGATCCGGCTATAGCGACTTTTCCCAGCAAAGAAGCTTCTTTAATGGCTTTGACAGACCAGGTGCCTGTTTCGGTATACGATGCCACTCCATTGGGGTCGAGCAGGTTTGTTGGAACCTGTAAAAATTGAAGGGTCGCTCCTCCATGTAACAAGAGTACTTCGTGATCATCGTCCAGCTGCATCAGCTCGCGCACCAATTGTCGGGCTTCTTCCATTACCGGAACGAACAGCGAAGTGCGATGTCCGATCTCGAGCAAGGATAATCCCGAGTTATTGAAGTTGTGCAAGGCTTGCGCGGCTTGTTCAATTACCTCGGCAGGAAGAGCCGAAGGGCCGGCATTGAAGTTGTGTAGCTTCATCACGGCAAATGTAGCATACCTAATCGTGTTCGCGGCCTTTGATGGGATTGTTCTTATAGGCGGCCTCCAATTGTTGCAACGAGAGCAACGCATTACCGGATAGGGGTTGTCGAATAAGCGTTCTTAGCGGGGGTTGTCCGGCGTTGATCCAGGCCGTGAGCCAAAAGGAGGCAACCGACTCGATCGAGGCCCTCATTCTGCGCTCGATCATACCTTGGAGCAGCCTGTCGAAGGCAAAGGCATAGGCCGAAGAAAACTGTCTTGTCAGCTGACCGTTCCTTTCTTCGTAAGCATAGACCTGGTCGCTACTGAACCGCGCTCGCAGTTGTTTTTCTACACGCAAAACGGTATCGGCCGCTGCCGCACTTTCTATCACTCGCTTCCAGATCTGCGACAACGGATCTTTGTAATAGCTCGCAGGCCCGATCAGAAAGTCCCATTCTTTTTCGGCCAACAGTTCCGGCACCCTGCTCTCCCAAAAGCCGTGTATGCCGTGTTGCCCTGTCAATTGCCCGTTGTGATTGCTACTGGCATGGAGCGGTACATGAAGGTCGGCCACATAATGTCCCAACTCAGCCGCCATCTTTAAGATCTGTTCTTGGTCTTTTGCCATAAAAGCCCGAGTGAGTCGTTCCAGCATCACCTGTATCCACCAGGGTCCAATGCCATACTTGACCAAGCTATCGATCGAGCAAGCCGCTACTGCTGTTTTCCAGTCGCGCGGTAGGGAAACATAGGGGGCCGGCCCGTAATGATCGAGATCTATGTAGTGGCGCGGGCCTTCTTGTTCTACCAAATACCTTCTTTTATCGGGATCAACAGCGTGAGCTGCCAAATAATCGATCTGCGGTTTAAAAAAGACCAGCATTTCGGGGGGTAAAAGAAAAACGGCATAGTAGTTTATCTTTTGATGTCCATAAAACCCCCAGGCATGGGCATAGCACGGCAGGTATAGCACCAGTGCCATCACACAATAGCGAACCATAAAATAATTGAATTACTCAGCTCCTTCGGGATCTACTACTCCACCTGTAACGGCGTACTTCATGGCATCGCCTGAACTGACCTTATCGATCTTTCGTACTTTCTCGCGTGGTAAAATATAAAGCTGGCCAGCAAAATTGTAGCCCTGCGGTACATATACCGATACCTTATCGGACCCCAGTTCAAATTTGGCGAGTTCCTCGTCGGTAACAAACCCAATGACCCATACGTCCGGTCCCAACACATTGGCCAACACAGCCTTGTTGAATTTCCGTTTATTGCCAGCGAAGGCCTCAAAAAAATCTCGCGTAGACGTGTAGATCAGCTTGACCCCCGGCGTTCGTTCCATCCACTGGTCGAACAGATTCAGCAGACCTCCCATCAGAAAGTTAGAGCTGATCCACCCTACGACCACCACCGAGGCGATAATGAGTAAAAACCCAAGCCCGGGAACATTAAGGTAGGGTCTTAGGATACTATCTACCCGCTCAAAAAGCCAGTAGAGGGCATAGGCCGTAATGGCAATGGGGGCCAAGATCACAAACCCTTGCAGAAAATAGCCCGCGATCCTTTTTAGTGGGTTTCTGGAAGGGCGATTTTCGTGGCTCATAGGGTTGATTTTTAGCTAAGTTACTACAAAGCAAGAGCCCTCTCCAGGCTTTTCAACACCTTTCAGGTAAGAAAAAGCCCAAATTCAATAAAAATGATAAAAAGGGCCAAAATTTGACAAAAACACCCAAAATCGACCTTAAAGCAGCCAAAAATCCCCAAAAAATGATCTTTTTAGGCTTGCTTATTCTTCGTTCCGATAGGCTTAAAATGAAAAAAGTGCAAAAAATAAGGATGGAAACTTTTTATACTTTAAGAGTTTCCATAGTTTTGCGGGCCAAAATCGATAACCAGCGTACATCCCCACATGGAAACCCCGGAAAGGATATTACAAAGTGCCGAGTCCATCTTTATGCAGATGGGTATTCGTTCGGTATCCATGGACGATATCGCGGCTCAATTGGGGATGAGCAAAAAGACGTTGTACCAATATTTCGAGGACAAAGATCAGTTGGTGACCACGGTGGTCACTCGTCATTTTAAGCAAAAATGTCTTGAGCTCGAGGCTTGCTCTAACCAGGCGAACAATGCGGTGCATGAATTCTTTTTGATCCTTGACCGTATCATCATCGATTTTACCAGTATGCATCCGATCGTGATCCACGACATGCAAAAGTTTCATCCGTTGGCTTATGCAGCCTTTATCCGTTACAAACAAGAGTTTGTGCTTTCCTGCGTTCGTCAAAATATCGAGCGCGGAAAACAAGAGGGGCACTACCGTACCGACCTCGATACCGATATCATCAGCAAGTATCGGCTCGAATCGATCATGATCCCCTTTAACATGTCGGTGTTTCCTCCGGAGCATTACACGCTGGTCTCAACGGCAAAGCTGATCTCTGAGAATTTTATCTACGGACTGGTTACACCCCAAGGGCGTGCGCTGGTCGAACAATACATTAACGAACGCAGAAAATAAAAGCATATGAAGTACTCAATGCTATCGATAATCGTTGTCTTCTCTCTAGTGTCTTCCACGCGGGCGGCCGATCGTACCGACACTACGCGTCTCAATGCTCATTCCTTTTCGGCGCAAGAGGCCGTTAACTATGCGATGGCTAACAACGTTCAGGTAAAAAATTCGCTGCTCGCCATACAATTGCAGCAAGAGACCAACCGGCAGATCACGGCCAATGCGTATCCGCATATCAATGCGAGCATAAGCAATACCATTAACCCGAATGTGGCTACACAAGTGATCCCGAATTTTATATCGCCTGCTACCTACCAGGTGCTCATCGACAAAGGAGTTCGCGACGGAAGCGGCAATCCCATCACGATGCCTGCCGATTTTGGATTTGTAGCGGCCCAATTCGGTACCCGCTATAGTGCCAATGCTGCGGTGTCGCTTACGCAGTTACTCTTCGACGGTCAGGTCTTTGTCGGATTACAGGCCCGCGATGCCTCCATTGCTTTTGCCAAGAAAGGCGCCGAGCTGACCAGTGAGGTCATCAAAACCAATGTGCTCAAGATCTACTATCAATTATTGGCAGGGCGTACCCAGCTGGAGCTGCTCGACTCTACCATCGCTTTCGTAAACAAGAATCTATCCGATACCCGAGTGCTCTACGAAAATGGCTTCAGAGAGAAATTAGATATCGATCGGGTAAGCGTTCAGTTGGCCAATTTACAGACCGAGCGAAACAAAGTGATGAATCTCTTGTCGAACGGCTACTATGGATTAAAAGTGTTGATGGGGATGCCGGTAGAGGAGCAATTGATACTTACCGATACGTTAACGCCCGCACAGGTAAAGGAAGGAATGCTGTCCACCGCCGATTATAAGTACGAGGATCGAAAGGAATTTCAGTACGCGCAGATCGGAAAGCAACTGGGGGAGTATAACATCAAGCGCTACCAGCTCAGTAAGATCCCCACCATTGCCATGAACGGTGTCTATGCCAAGAACGCCCAGCGCAACACCTGGAGTTTCTTGCAGCAGCGACAGCCCTGGTTTACCATTTCGAATGTCAGCATCAATATGACCGTTCCAATTTTCAATGGTTTTGTGAACCGCTCGCGCATTAGCCAGACAAAGATCGAGTTACAGCGTACGCTCAACGAGATCGAAGGATTAAAACGTTCTATAGACAGCGAGGCAGCCAGTGCGCGCAACAACTTTCAATCGGCTATTTCTCGTCTCGATGCGCAACAGCAAAATCTCGAGCTGGCCGAAAAAGTATATCTACAGGTCAAGAAAAAATACGAGATGGGCGTAGGATCGCAGACCGAGATCAATTTGGCGCAAAATGAATGGAAGGCCGCACAAACTAATTACGTCACGGCCCTCTCCGATGCCATGATGGCCCGTATAGATTGGTTAAGGGCTACGGGAAAATTATGATACCTAATCTAAGATAATCGATAGCATACGATCAAAAAATCAATTGAAAATTCTCGCATCAAAATACCATTTATGAAAAACCATTCTTTCTCTTCCCTTCTTTTTGTGGGTTCTGTTGTACTGCTGCTGTCTTGTGGCGGGGGCGATAAGAGCACAAAAGACGTACAGCAGCTTCGGTCCGAGATCGAAAAAGTAAAAAAAGAAAAAGCGACCCTCGATGCCACGCTCCGCGACCTCGAGGCCCGGTTGGCTAAGACCGATCCCTCTACGGCACAATCGGCATTGCTGGTATCGCTCGATACGATCCGCACGGCACCGTTTACGCATTACATAGATCTGCAAGGATATGTTGAGGCAGAGGGGATGGCCTACGTGGCTCCCTCGGGAATGGGCGGTGTTGTAAAAGCGGTGTTGGCTAAGAACGGACAACGTGTTGCCAAGGGTCAAACGTTGCTGGTGCTCGATGATGCCATTGCCCGTCAGTCGCTAACGGCCGCCCAGCAACAGGTAAATATTTTGTCGGCCCGCCTGGCACAGGCCAATACCATTTATGAGCGCTATCAAAATCTCTGGAAACAGAATATCGGCGCCGAGATCAGTGTTATCAATGCCAAAGCCGATGTAGATGCTCTGTCTGCGCAATTGAAAGCAGCGCAGGCGCAAGTAGGAATGGCGCAAGAGCAGGTGAACATGACACGTGTTAAAGCCGAGATAAGCGGTGTTATCGAAGAATTCAATGTTAAGGTAGGAGAGATGTTTACACCACAAGCGGCTGCTACTCCGGGCATGGGCATTCGTATCGTAAACAGCGGCCAGCTGAAAGTGGTTACCGCCGTTCCCGAAAATTATGTTACACTGGTCAAGCAAGGCAGCCGTGCCCAGATCCAGATCACCGAGTCGGGATTACCTGAATTTTTATCTACGCTTAGTGTTGTTGGCGCTGCCATCAATGCCAATACGCGCTCCTTTAATGCCGAGGCCGCGTTGCCATCCAATCCATTGTACAAGCCCAACCAAAATGCCAAGGTTCGCATTATCGATTATCAAAATAATAATGCCATGACCGTTCCGCTCAATACCGTGCAACAAGACGAATCGGGTAGTTATGTCTACCTGGCCGTGCAACAGGGTAAACAATTGCAGGCCAAAAAGCAGACGGTCGTAACCGGGGCAGCTTACGGCGGTGTCATTGAAGTAAAGTCCGGACTTAAGTCGGGCGATCTGCTCATTACCCGTGGGTTTCAGGATGCTTATCAGGGACAACTTGTGCAGCCGGTACAGTAAAAAGCAACGCACCTTGGTGCAACGATAAAATTTCAGCCATGAAACTGACAGAAGACATTAGTAAGAAGTTTAAGGAGTTTGGACCCACCAGCTGGTCTATCGATAATCGTACAGCCATTTATATCGTAGCTATTCTTATTTCGCTGTTCGGCTATTTTCGATTTATCAATCTGCCTAAGGAGCAGTTTCCCGATGTGGTCGTGCCTACTATTTCTATTACTACGGTGTATGTAGGTAATTCGCCCCGCGATATCGAGAACCTGGTCACCCGCCCCATCGAAAAGCAATTGAAAGGAATCAGCGGTGCCAAGGTCAACAAGATCACCAGTACTTCACAGACCGATTATGCCCTGATCGTCGTGGAATTCGATACCGATGTAAAGACCGAGGTCGCCAAGCAAAAAGTAAAGGATGCGGTCGATAAGGCCAAGCCTAATTTACCCGCCGATCTGACCAGTGCCCCCGATGTACAAGAATTTTCGCTCAGTGAGATCCCCATCATGTTCGTCAATATCAGTGGTGATTTCGATGGCATGAAATTAAAAAAGTATGCCGATAAGATCCAGGATCGGGTAGAGGAGCTACCGAGCGTTACCAGGGCCGAGATCGTAGGGGCGCCCGAGCGTGAGATACAGGTCAATGTCGATCCGTATCGGATGACGGCGGCCAAGATCAGTTTTATGGATATCGAAAATGCCATCGCCCGCGAGAACATGGACATTACCGGCGGGTTGGTCGAGGTGGGCAATATGAAGCGCACCCTTCGTATCAAAGGACAATTTAAACAGGCCGCCGATATGCAGAATATCGTAGTGCGCAGCAGTGCGCGGGGTGCCTCGGTCTATTTACGTGATATAGCGCAGGTTATCGATACTATCAAAGAGAACGAGAGCTATGCCCGCCTCAATGGAAAGAATGTGGTCACGCTCAATATCGTCAAGCGCGCCGGAGAAAATCTGATCAGCACCGCTGATGGTGTCAAAGCGGTGATCGCTTCGCTGCAAGAGAAAAATGAATTACCGCAAGATCTCAACGTGGTATTTACCGGCGATCAAAGCAAGGGAACGCGCACTTCTTTCAATGAACTTATCAATACCATCATCATCGGATTCGTATTGGTGCTGTTGATCTTGATGTTCTTTATGGGCGTTACCAACGCATTCTTCGTGGCGCTGAGCGTGCCGCTCAGCGTATTCGTTGCCTTCCTGTTCTTACCGGTGGCCGATGCGATCGTAGGTGGTTCCGTAACCTTGAATTTCATTGTGCTCTTTGCTTTGCTCTTTGGCTTGGGCATCATCGTAGACGATGCCATTGTGGTCATCGAAAATACGCACCGGATCTTCAACAACGGAAAGGTTCCCATTATTCGCAGTGCCAAAGAAGCTGCAGGCGAAGTCTTTATTCCGGTGTTGGCAGGTACGGCTACCACGCTGGCTCCTTTCTTTCCACTTTTGTTCTGGAAAGGGATCATCGGAAAGTTCATGATCTATTTGCCCACCATGCTCATTCTAACATTGGCGGCC
>JBILFN010000063.1:0-10241 GCA_044351575.1 Chitinophagaceae bacterium | reverse complement strand
CCATTAAGGCACTTCGTTTGCAAGAAAAGGCCAAGCAGGTAGGATTCGAATGGGATCACCGCGACCAAGTATGGGATAAAGTAATAGAGGAGCTAGAAGAATTAAAAGAAGCAGTTGCCCAATCTCAACAGCATAAAGAGCCAGCTAATGAACCGAGCCAGCAAGAAAAAATAGAGGAGGAGTTCGGTGATCTTGTCTTCTCGTTGATCAACTATGCGCGATTCTTAAAGATCGACCCCGAAACTGCCTTGGAGCGAACCAATAAAAAGTTCATCCATCGCTTTACCGCATTAGAGAAAGAAGCCGGGTTGGCTGGCCGCTCCCTGAGCGATATGACCCTGGCCGAGATGGATGCCATCTGGAACCGTATCAAACAAAGATCCGCCCTCTGATCGCTGTAAAAGGCCTACCTTTGCGGTGCCGAAATTGAAGGGTATCGCTCTATGAAGAACATCAGGAATTTTTGCATTATCGCACATATCGACCATGGTAAATCTACCCTGGCAGACCGGCTGTTGCAAGTCACCAATACGATCAGCGAGCGCGATATGATGGACCAAGTGCTCGACGACATGGACCTGGAGCGCGAAAAGGGCATTACTATTAAAAGCCATGCCATTCAGATCAATTACCGACACGGCAATGGTCAGGAATATATCTTGAATCTGATCGATACACCGGGTCACGTTGACTTTAGTTACGAGGTTAGCCGGGCGCTGGCCGCTTGCGAGGGATGCCTGCTTTTGGTCGACGCCACACAAGGCATACAGGCTCAGACAATCAGCAACTTATATCTTGCAATTGAAAATAATTTAGAGATCATTCCCGTCATCAACAAGATCGATATGGATGGGGCTATGATCGAGGAGGTCGAAGACCAGATCGTAGATCTGATCGGGTGTAAACGAGAAGATATCTTACATGCCAGCGGTCGCACCGGGCTGGGAGTAGAAAAAGTGCTCGAGGCGATCGTGGAGCGGATTCCGGGCCCCAAGGGCAACCCCGAGGCTCCCTTACAGGCTCTTATCTTCGATTCGGTGTTCAATTCGTTTCGGGGTATTATCGTTTACTACCGCATCATCAATGGAAGCATCAAAAAGGGCGATAAGGTAAAATTCGTTTCTACCGGCCAGGAGTACGGAGCCGACGAGGTCGGTATCCTTAAGCTTAAGATGACCGAAAAGAACCAGGTCTCAACCGGCGATGTGGGATATATTATTACCGGCATTAAGAATGCAAAAGAGGTCAAGGTAGGCGATACCATTACCTTGGCCAGCAATCCTCATCCCGAACAGATCAAAGGATTCGAGGAGGTTAAGCCTATGGTGTTTGCCGGAATATTCCCGGTCAACACCGACGAGTTTGAAGAGCTCAGGGATTGCATGGATAAATTACAGCTCAACGATGCATCGCTAACGTTCGAGCTCGAGACATCGCAGGCGTTGGGCTTTGGTTTTCGATGCGGCTTTTTGGGCATGCTTCACATGGAGATCATTCAGGAGCGACTCGAGCGGGAATTCAACCAAACGGTGATCACCACGGTTCCGAACGTAAGTTTTATTGCTACGACCACCAAGGGTGAGACGGTCATTGTAAATAATCCTACCGAGTTTCCCGATCCGGTCAAGACCGAACAAATCGATGAGCCCTTCATTAAAGCGCAGATCATCACTAAGCCCGATTACATTGGTAATATTATGACCCTGTGTTTGGGTAAGCGCGGTATCTTGATCAACCAGAGCTACTTGACCCCCACAAGGGTAGAGTTGATCTTCGAGATGCCACTAACCGAGATCGTATTTGATTTTTACGATAAGCTCAAATCGCAGACCCGTGGCTATGCTTCTTTCGATTATCATCCTATCGGATATCGCCAAAGTGATATCGTAAAGATGGACATACTTCTTAACGGCGATAAGGTCGATGCGCTTTCTGCCCTTATTCACCGCAGCCGTGCCCAAGAGTTTGGACGCAAGCTCTGCGAGAAATTGAAAGAGTTGTTGCCCCGTCAGCAGTTTCAGATCGCCATTCAGGCTGCTATTGGTGCCAAAGTAGTGGCGCGCGAAAATATATCGGCCATGCGAAAAGATGTAACTGCTAAATGTTACGGGGGTGATATAAGCCGTAAGCGTAAACTTCTCGAAAAGCAAAAAGAGGGTAAAAAGAGAATGCGGCAGATCGGAAACGTAGAAGTTCCCCAAGAGGCTTTTTTGGCTGTGCTTAAGCTAGATGAGTAGCCAAGGTCGAATAATTAACCTTTTCCTTTTCCACTTTGTTGGGCCGGTAACTTCGCAGGCGGCTTTGGTTTATCGAACAAGGGCTGCTCGCGAGGGGCTTGTCCGTCTTGCAGCTTCAGGGTAAAGACCTTGTTGACATGTACCCATTTTCCATTGACCCATTTGAATCCTTCCTGATCGCCGTCGGGTATATAGGTGTATTTATTATCAGGATCGTTATTCTCCGAGATAAGATGATCGACCAAGATCATATCTAGTTCTGCCACGTAATCCATAAGCACCCGGGCGCCTTTTTTAAATTCCAAGGCCACGCGGTGACGAGGGGGAGTGGGTACGCTGTCTTTTTCGTAACTAAAGAAAGGCCCGCCAAATACCGGCTCTCCCTTATTGTTGAATTGCAAAACCTCGAGCCATTTAATGTTGCTTCTCGCGTTGTTGGGGTCAAATCCAAATAGCGTATAATATTTTTTATCTTGATAGCGCGTTAGAATTATGTTGTAGTAGAGGGCACCGATCCATTGGCTGGCCGTACGCAGTGAGTCTTCGGGGTGGTCGGTAAATTCAGATACATCCCTAAGGGGGTAGAGTAGCAGCGAGCCATTATCGGTATTTAGCTGAATGGCGCCTTTTTGTCTGCAGTAATAATCGTCGAATTGCAGATTCCAGGTAATGATCCTAAAACTTGAATCGGGGGCATAGCGACAAGAAATTCCTTTGACCGAGTCGAAAGCAAACCAAAATGAGTGATCGATACGAAGGGCTCTTACCAGGGTCTTGGTAAAAATACTGTCCGAGTACATGCGATCTTCGGGTAAGCTATCGGTAATCAGGTACTCGGCATATTCCTTTAGGGTATCTTCTTTTGCCAGCAGTTGTTTTGTCGCTGTTGCGGTCAGGCGGTTCGAAAAAGTTCGAGGCTGCGCCCCGGCGAAAAAAGGCACCATACTCAGCCATCCTATCAGCAGCGCTGTGTTACATACACTCAATAAGTTGGGTCTAGCGAGCATGGGGTAAATTTAATTCGGCCATCTCTTCTATGGAGTGCACCAGCGAGCTCCAGCTTAACTTATTCTTTTGTTCCTTGATCCCTTCCGAAAAATGTGCGGCCCCCATCTGGTAGAAACGTAAGATTGCCTCAGCTATTGCATGGCTGTCGGGTTCGCATACAAGACCGGCTCTTTCGTGTGGTACGGCATCGGCCAGACCACCCACCCGCGTTACGATCATGGGCTTTTCGAAATGATAAGCCAGTGGGGTTACACCGCTTTGTGTGGCTTGTTTATAAGGTTGTACCACTACATCTGCCGCGCAGAGGTAATAGCGTACGTCGGTATCGGCAATGAAATGGGTGTGGCAAATAATGCGCTCTCCCAATTGCAAACGATCCATTAGTGCAAGATAGGGTTGAGCGTTTTCGTAATATTCGCCAGCGATCAGCAATTTGATCCCTTGCTGCGTAATGCGTTCATCGGCCATGGCCTGCAGCAAAAGATCGAGTCCTTTGTAGGGGCGAATAAATCCGAAGAACAATACAATTTTATCCGTTGCGCCTAACCCCAGCTTTGCCCGCGCCGTTTCTTTAGAAACGGGCGATCCAAAATGATCGTATAGCGGATGGGCTACCTGAATGGTCGGTTTAAGTTTTTCAAAAAGACGTAAGTCTCGGCTCACTTGATCGCTCATGGTTATAAAGCCGTGGCACTGGCGCAAGAAATAGCGGGTAAAGGGTCGATCGCCGGGTCTTTTTTCGTGAGGAACGATGTTATCGGCAATACAAATGATGCGGGTGTAATTGTTTTTTTTTATGATGGAGAGTATCGTACCGAGCGAAGGCCCCATTAGCGGCAGCCAAAAACGAACCACGATCAGGTCGGGTCGCAGGGCTTTTATTTTTTTTCCGACTATCACCCAGTTGAGGGGGTTGATGGAATTAATGGCGCTCTTTATACGAATGCCCACAGGGGCCGGCTGGCTGGAGTATTGTGACGCACCCGGAAAAAGAAACGATGGGTACTGCAGCGAGAAAGACCAGATCTCGCAATCGTGGCCGTTCTGCTGAAAGGCAAGTGCCAAGCGGTGATTAAAACTCACGATTCCGCCTTCTCGCAGGGGATGCGCAGGTCCTATAATAATGACCTTTGCCATTACAACCCGATTTGCGTTTCGATCAAATAGTGATTGCGTCCGGGGGCGTTGCGCGCGATAAGCTCGGCTAAATAGCCGGCTAAGAAAAGTTGCATGCCCAAGATCAAAAAAGTGAGGGCAAAGAAAAAGGCAGGACGATTGGTCAGTGCAAATTCGCTATCGAGTAATTTGCCCGCCACTAAATAGAAGGCCATGGCCAGACCGGCCAAAAAACAGACCGATCCCCATAGTCCAAAAAAATGCATGGGTCGTTTAGAGAAACGGCCTACAAAGGTTATGGAGAGTAAATCGAGAAATCCATTTATAAAACGATCCCAACCAAACTTGGAGTACCCGTGTTTACGGGGGCGGTGTTCGACAACTTTTTCGCCGATCCTTCTAAATCCGGCCCATTTGGCCAATACCGGAATATAGCGATGCATCTCTCCATATACCTCAATGCTTTTGACCACTTGTCTTCGGTAAGCCTTTAGTCCGCAGTTAAAATCGTGCAGTGCAATTCCCGAAACCCTGCGGGTTACGGCATTAAAGAATTTCGAGGGAATATTTTTGGTAAGGGTGTTATCGTACCGTACTTTTTTCCAACCACTCACCAGATCGAGTTTATCGTTCAAAAGGGTAGCGCGCAGCGCTGGGATCTCTTCGGGGGAGTCTTGCAGATCGGCATCCATGGTTATGATCACTTCGCCGCGGGCATGGGTAAAACCCACTTGTAATGCGGCCGACTTTCCATAATTGCGTTGAAACTTGATGCCGCAAATGCAGGGATTATGTTTTTGCAGCGACTCGATCACTTGCCAAGAATCGTCGGTGCTGCCATCGTCGATAAAAATAATTTCGTACAAAAAGCCATTGCGATGCATTACATCTGCGATCCACTGGCTGAGTTCGGGTAGCGACTCCGCTTCGTTGAGCAGGGGTATAACGATCGACAGATGCATCAGGGCTTTCTTAGGGTTTGTAAAAAGGAGCCAATGGCCGTGGTAATTGCTCCGAACATCAAATATCCGAAAATAGAGCGGGAAACCACCATGGTGGCAAAGCCCTCTCGAAACAAATTAACGTCTCTTTCTATTTCGTCGGGAGTTCTGTTATTGGCCTTTTGCAGCGATTCTTTAAGCTGCACCGCGGCTTGTTGAGCCGTCTCTGGGTGCAGGGCATTAAAGAGGTACGTAAAAAGGACCATGACCAGTGTAATGACAATAAAGCACCGAAAGCCGGTAGAAAAATTTCCGCCAAAGCCTTTGGCGGGAGATCCGTGCACCAGCAGTGTTGCCACCACTGCCGCTGTATAAAATCCGTAGGCTAGCAATTGTGCCGTGGCTGCATTTTCTATCGTTTGATAATAACCTGCCAGTAGCGCCGCGATCATCAATCCCGAACTAATGGTCCCTATGAGAACAGGATGAGCTTTCATCTCAGGCTAGTGTAAGTACGTTTTTATTAAAGATGCCCACTACTTTTCCTTTAAGGGTTTTGCCAATAAAGGGCGAGTTGTTAGAGCGGGAGCGAAGGTTTTCGGTAGTTACCGTCCATTGTTTGTCGGGCTCAAAAAAGGTAAGGCAGGCGCACTGGCCCTCTGCAATGGTAGCAGCCGAAAGTCCAAAGATCTTTCTGGGGTTGATAGCCATCAATGTAACGATCTGTTCGCACGAGAGGTCTTCTACGCTTGTTCGAAGGGCAGCAAAAGCCGTCTCTAGTCCGATCATACCTTGCTGCGCATACTCGAACTCTATGACCTTGGCATCTTTTTCGTGTGGCATGTGATGGGTAGCCAGACAGTCAATAATGCCGGCACGAACGGCCTCACGAAGTGACTCGCGATCGCTTTTAGTGCGAAGAGGCGGATTAACTTTTAGATTGGTATCGTAGTCGTTTAAGTCTTCTTCGCAAAAGAAAAGATGATAGGGGGTAACAGAGCAGGAGACCCCATTTTCTTCTTTTTTGGCCGCTAAAAGATGCGCCACCGATGCGGCCGTAGAGATGGCAGTCAGATGGAGCTTAGACTCGGCATAACTATTTAGTGCAATATCGCGTCGTACGATCAGCTCCTCTGAAATGGCAGGTTTACCGGGTAGCCCCAGTTGAGTAGATAGAATTCCTTCGTTGATCAGCCCCTGCGGATTGATGCTTTTGTCGTCGGGTAGCTGTATTAGAACTCCGTCAAAGGCCTTTATATATTGCAGGGCTTTGATCAGCAGCCCCGCCGATTGAATGCAGTTAAGTCCATCCGAAAAGGCAAGCGCTCCGTTGCTTTTCATGTCGTACATCTCGGCAAGTTCTTTTCCTTCTGTATTGCGGGTAACGGCGCCGATCGGATGAATGTTGACCGCCAACGTACGGGCCTTATGTAAGATGTATTCGACCGAGGCTTTGTTATGCAACGCAGGAGCGGTATTGGGTACGATCATTACATCGGTAAATCCACCGGCAGCAGCGGCCGCAGCGCCTGTCTCGAGCGTTTCTTTGTGTTCGTAGCCGGGGTCCGCAAAATGGGCAAAGCAATCGACCCAACCGGGAGAGACGTGGAGTCCGGGAAGATCAATTTCATGATCTGCTTTTACACTTATCTTTTTGGAGAGGGTGGTCAGGATGCCGTTTTCGATAAGAAGGTCAGCGACTTGACCGTGATGGGGAGAGGCAGGGTCAACGATCCTGGCTTGCTTAATGAGGAGCTTCATTAAGTGACGAAGATAATGCTTTACGACCGTTTCAAAAAATAGGCAAAATAGCCTACCTTTGCCCTCCCCGCGAAGCTAGCTTCGCATGTTCGGGACGTAGCGCAGCCCGGTAGCGCACTTGCATGGGGTGCAAGGGGTCGCTAGTTCGAATCTAGTCGTCCCGACCAATCAATCAAGCCCTGGCTTTTGTCAGGGCTTTTTGTTAAATTACTTTCTATGAGGTCATTAGTACTCCTCTTTTTATTTTCACTGATCAATTCGGGATCAATGCAGGCCTTGGGGCAACTTGAAAATAAAAGTACCCCTCAAAAAAATGAGGCAGGTGTGCAATGGCCGACACAGTTCTACGGAAAGCGAAAAAAGGCCAAATCTGTAGCCGGCCTCGACCTAAAGTCCGCTTTGCTGGTTCGAAATTCATTGGATTTTCACCAGGCACTGGTAAAACGCGACCTTAAGTCGATCAGGTTTCGCACCTCGAACTATCTTTCGTACGGCCATAGTAATGGCTGGGTAGAAACGCAAGAGGAGCAACTCCGAAACATCGAAACCGGCTATCTGATCTATCATAGTTTTCAAGAGGATAGCATAACTGTTTCCAGTCAATCTCAACTAGACTTTAATGCGACCATTGACGTTACCTTGAACGGAAAGCGTAATACCTACCGTCTTAAGGTAACTGAGGTATGGGCAGCAATTCCTGGGGGTGGCAAGGGCTACCATCTTATTTGTCGCAAGTCCATTAGGCTGTAATCATTTTCGTTTAAGGGTTAAACTATCTCCTGCTTTTAGTGTCTATGGCAGTAACTTTTAATTTAATGTTGTGAGGCTAAGCAAAACAAGTAAGACCCTTCTCTGGGGTGCTAACATCTGGTATTTTGGCGAAGGAATGCTGGGGCCTCTCTATGCGATCTTTTCGGAAAAAGTGGGTGGTGATGTACTAGATCTTACCTGGGCCTGGTCGGCTTATCTGGTTTGTACGGGGTTTTGCTATATACTGGTAGGCAAGCTATTTAATCGCAGGGGATATAAGGTGCAGATGATGGTAGTGGGATATACGCTCAACGCCTTGTTGACGTTTTGTTACTTGTTCGTGAGTAATCCGCTTCAGTTATTTTGGATTCAGATAGGATTGGGAATAGCTGAGGCCATTGGCACCCCGCTGTGGGATTCGCTATACTCCTCTAGTTTGCATCGCGATCACGAGACTTATGCCTGGGGTCTATCATCGGGGCAATCACAGATCGTCTCGGGTGTGGCCTTTGCACTGGGCGGGTTACTGACCTATTATTATTCTTTTGATGTGCTTTTTATTGCGATGGGAACAATACAATTACTCGCTGCCGTGGTCACGGCACAGCTATTGCGAAATAATACCGCCGCCGGCTCGCAGTAAGCGATCGTTTATCGCGCGGCCAATACCTTGGTCGGGAAACATCTCGCAAATAATTTGTCGGTACTTTTTACTGTCTAGTTCGTGCAGGCATTGGTATAACAGTGCGGCTGCCTCTGACAGGTCGCCCGACTCGCTAAGAACGTATTGGTGTTCTAAAGGAAGCAAGGCGTGCTTTTTGCTGAACAGTAAGAAAGCTTTCCCTTCGGCATCCTCATAAAATTTTTCCAGATGTTCGCAAAGAAGGGTAGGCGTGTTGGGGGAATAGTGTTTTAAGGTCATTCCCGGGGCGGCCTGCGCCTTATCGGTATGTGCAACGGTGGTGTGGTGGCCGCTAGTGTCGAGCTTTGTTTCTTCTGAGACCTCTATTGCTTCTCCCACCACTTCTTGAATTTGCTCGGAAGTGATCATCCCTTGTCTGTAAATGACCACCTGCCCATTTTCTACTCCTACCACGGTAGACTCCAACCCTTGTTGGCAAGCCCCGCCATCCAAAATAAGTGGTATTTGTTTGTCAAAATAGTCAGACACATGTTTTGCCGTGGTGGGGCTAATGGCATTATAGGGGTTTGCGCTGGGGGCAACCAATGGAAAGGGAAGGGCCTGTAGTAGCGATAAGGTCAATGGGTGGTTGGGCATACGAATACCCACCCTGGAGCCACCTGCGGTAACCGAGTCGGGAACGCGATCTGATTTTTCTACCAAAATAGTTAGTGGTCCGGGCCAAAATCGATCGATAAGACGCTGCAAAGGGGGCGGCACATTGGTGCAAAGGGAGGCAAGGTCTTCTTTTTGGCCTATGTGCACGATCAGTGGATTGGTGCGGGGTCGGCCTTTGAGGGTATAGATCTTGTCAATGGCAGTCTCACTAAATAGACCGGCGGCCAACCCATACACGGTTTCGGTGGGAATACATACCACCTCGTTATGGCTAAGCAGGTCTACGGCCCTATCTAGTAGAGAAGATGACATGCCGCAAATTTCCGAATAATTTGTGACCTGCCGAATTGTTAATATTCGAGCAAGCACCATGGGTGCAACGCATTAAGTTAAAGACATCACTATCTTTAACTATCAAAACCTAAAATTTATGAATAAGATCATCTTTGCAGCTATGGGATTTGCCTTTTTATTCGGCTCCCGTGCCATGGCACAATTCGAGTACAAGATCGTTACCTCCGTTGAATCAATTGTTCCCATGGGCTTGGGTCGCTCCCGCGTTATTGAGAATAACGGGCAGGTCAATGCCGAGGAATTGACCACCGAGCGCAGCAGCGGAAACGATTCTCAACAAGGCGGAGTAAAGCGCCGCGATATCAAGATCGATGAGTTGAGCGAGACCAAATTGCTCAATTTCTACAGCATGACGGGTATCAATTTTCAAAATATTGCTTCCAACGATGCGGTACTGACCTCTAAGATCAATAATCTGGTCAAACAAGGGTGGGAGCTGGCCTATGTAACCTCTGCGGTGGAGAGTGATGCCGGCAAGGCAGATGGCGTGGGTATATTCATTACCCGCTTTATTTTTAAAAGAAAGATATAGTTCGAAGCGTTTGTGTTTTGTAGAATACGATCCAACGGTCGGTTCCTAAAAGGGGCCGACCATTTTTATAGGTAGCGTCGTGTCAGTAGTTGATGCATCAGTTGCATATGTGGAATGGCTAAGATAGAGAGTCCGATAAAAAAGATCAGCAATTGGTTGTCGTAGTTGAAGAAAGAGCTGATAGCCCAATACAAGAGCCCCATAATTACCAAGGCCAGCACTGCGAACGAAACGGTTTGCGT
>JBILFN010000062.1:0-10265 GCA_044351575.1 Chitinophagaceae bacterium | reverse complement strand
AAGTATTCATGTAATACGGAAAGCGACTGCTGCAACCGATCCCCGAAATAAAAACGATGTTCTCGCGCGGAATGCCCAAAGTGGGCATCACTTTTTGTACCTGCGCTAAAATGGAATAATCCCCACAACCCGGACACCAACGAACTTCCTGATCGGTGGCAAAATCCTTGGCGGTCAATACCGGGGCTGTCTGGGTTTCGCTCATAAGGGTATATTACAAACAAAATTACTGAAATCTTAATACAGATATCGGCCTCGTTCTATCATCCGATCCGCAATGCGACGGCGGGCGGCCTTGCTGTTAAAGGGTTCTGCCTTCGTAAATCGCTTGAGCCCCATCAAAATCATACGGCCCTCGTCGCCGTCGGCAAATCCGTTAATGGCATCCTTACCCGATTTATTGACCCGATCGGCCGCATCGTAGAGATAGGTACGCATCATATCGATCTGGTCGGCCACTGCTGTCTCTCCTTGCTTAGCGGCCAGCTTCATCACCCGAAGCAAGACGCTCTCGGCATGAAACACCTCAATGGCCATATCGGCTATATTCATCAAGATCTCTTGTTCGTGCTCGATCTTCATCATTAGTTTTTGTACTGCGGCACCTGCGGTCATCAAGATGGCTTTCTTAAGATTAGCGATCAATTTTAACTCGCTCGCGAACGGCGCATCATCGCTCGCACCAAAATCGGGAATGCTCATGAGCTCCTTTTGAACGGCCATAGCAGGGCCCATCAGATCGAGTCGTCCTCCCATGGCGCGCTTCAGCGTCATATCGAGGGCCAGCAAGCGGTTGATCTCGTTGGTCCCTTCGTAAATACGATTGATGCGACTATCACGATAGGCGCGCGAGATATTATACTCTGCACTAAACCCATTTCCCCCGTGAATTTGTACTCCCTCATCTACCGAAAAGTCGAGCACCTCGCTACCAAATACTTTTAATGCAGCACATTCGATCGCATACTCTTCGGCGCCGGCCAGCAAGGCCTCGGAAAAAGGTTTTCCGGCAGCTAACAGCTCTTCTTCTTTTTCTTTGATCCACTCCGACGTTCGGTAAAGAGCCGACTCCGCCACAAATACGCGAATGGCCACCTCTGCCAATTTATGTTTGATGGCTCCAAAGTTTGCAATGGGTTGTTTAAACTGTTCACGCGTCTTAGCATAGGTGATGGAATGATTCAGCGCCATACGCGATCCTCCTATCGCTGCCGCACACAGTTTTAATCGGCCAAGATTCAAAATATTAAAGGCGATCTTATGTCCCTTACCTAATTCACCCAATAAATTCTCCACCGGTATCTTACAATCCTGAAAATACAATTGCACGGTAGAAGATCCTTTGATGCCCATCTTATCTTCTTCGGGCCCTTGTGTAAATCCAGGTGTGCCGCGCTCTACGATAAAGGCCGTGAACTTATCACCATCCACCTTGGCAAACACGGTATATACATGCGCAAATCCGCCATTGGTGATCCAGCATTTTTGACCATTCAAGATATAATGCTTGCCGTCGGCAGAAAGTGTGGCAGTGGTCTTGGCCCCCAATGCATCGCTGCCGCTATTGGGTTCGGTAAGTCCATACGAGCCGGCCCATTCGCCGGTGACCAACTTAGGCAAATACTTATTTTTTTGCTCCTCGGTTCCAAAATATAAAATGGGTAACATACCAATACAGGTATGCGCCGAAACGGCAACCGAGTACGAATGCCCGGCACCTAAGTACTCACTGACAATCACAGAGGTCACAAAATCCTTTGCCAATCCTCCATAGGCCTCGGGAATCGAAACCGAGAGCAACCCCAATTCTCCGGTCTTCGCTACCAGCGAAGGCATTAGCCCAGGCTCCATCGCGTCAATGCGCTGAACGATCGGAAACACTTCGGTATCCAAAAATTGCGTACACATGTCCTTTATCATGCGTTGCTCCTCGGTAAAATCCTCGGGAATAAAACAATCTTCGGGTGCCGATGCAGTAGTTAACCACTGCCCCCCTTTGATGGCTTTCTTTACTTCGACGGTCGATGACATAACGGTTGTATTAAATGGATGATTGATGTTTAGCTAAGATTATCGTACACGACTTGTAATACCTGCTTGCATACTTCTACCTTATCGGCCGGCACGGATTGCAACGCCTCGTTGAGCGTCTGATCGGCCAACTTCATGGACTGTTCTTGCAGTTGCTGACCTTCTTTGGTCAGATAAATTAGATTGATACGGCGATCGGTTGCGGCCGCTACCCGTTTAACCAATTGGGCGCGCTCCAGATTATCTACCAAGCGGGTAATACTGGGCTTGTCCCTAAAGCTGGCATTGCACAGGTCTTGCTGGCTAATGCCGTCTTTTTTCCAAAGATGATATAGCACACTCCACTGCTCGATGGTAACGGGCAACTTCTGTGCATTGAATTTTTTTTGAAGCCTTCTTGCAATGGCCGTCGAGGCAAGCCCCGTAATAAAGCTGTAGAGTTCGCCTTTCTTAAATTGGTTGTTTGGCATATAGTTGTTTAAGCAACTATCAAATCTACAAATTATTTTTGACCGGCCCGATGACCACTCGTTAAATAACTGTTCTTTTTTTGATTGCCCGGTCAATGCATAGTTTTGTCCGGCATGCTAGCCCTAACCGTCCTGTTTCTGCTGCTCTCGCTGGTGTATGGAAATTTGATACACGGTTTTTTAAAGGATTGGCGGTCCATCCCGCTGCAAGAATCCGTAAAGGCCAACGAGGCATCCATGCGCTTTACCGACACTACCGTCTCTGTCAACCATAGTTCTGCCGAAGCCCACCCCGAGCCCACTACACTCCCCTTGGTAACTGTATTGGTACCTGCTCGCAACGAAGCGTCCAACATCGGAGCACTCCTGACGGCACTGCAAGCACAACAGTACCCGGCCTCCCTGCTCGAGATCATTGTAATCGATGATCACTCCGAAGATCAAACCCCGGCTATCGTAAGAACATTCAAGAGCGTTATTCTGTTACGCCTCGACGCAGCAGGCATCAATTCGTACAAGAAAAAGGCGTTGGAACAAGGAGTGGCAAAGGCCTCGGGCAAATTGATCGTTTGCACGGATGCCGATTGCATACCCGGACCACGCTGGATCGAGCAACTCGTAGCCATTTATCAAAAGACACAAGCCGCATTCATAGCGGCCCCGGTGGTACTGCATGCTCAACAAAACTGGCTGGGTTATCTGCAAGCGCTCGATTTTATGGTGCTGCAAGGTATTACCGGAGCTGGTCTGCACCGAGGCGATCTGCTTATGGCCAACGGAGCCAATCTGGCTTACCCTACTGCGATATTTAAGCAAGTAAACGGCTATGCAGGGGCCGACCACATTGCATCGGGCGATGACTTTTTTTTGTTGCATAAAATTGCTGAGCACTACCCGGAGCGAATCGTTTACCTCAAATCGAAAGACGCCATGGTAACCACAGCCGCCCAAGCGACATGGGGTAGTTTTTTACAACAACGAATCCGTTGGGCCAGTAAGTCGACGCACTATAAAAAAGGAAGATTGCAGCCGGTCTTGACTTTGGTATGGAGTTACAATCTGGTATTACTGCTACTGGCATTAGGTGCGATTTGGGGTAGTGGCTCACTATTGATCTTTGGGGGAGGATGGATCATAAAAACCATGGTGGAATGGTCTTTTGTAAGCGAAATGACGAGCTTCTTTGGTCGCAAGGACCTGCTCAAAAAGTTTTTTTGGCTGCAACCACTGCACATTATTTATACAGTGATGGCAGGGGCCCTTGGTCTAAAGGGCAAGTACCGCTGGAAAGGAAGAACGGTGCGATAAAGAAGCGTGTATTGAACAATGGAATTTTATAGATTTGTGGCGACCAACATTTTTATATGCGCAGCTTAGTTTTGCTTGTTTTTCTCTGTTCGATCGCCCATATACGACCCGCGAGCGCACAAGATGCTGTTATTCGCCGCCTGCAAACCGAGTCGCTTCGCCCCGTAAAGAAATATGTTCCGGACTCCCTTATCAAAAAATGGAAATCAGGAGGTAACTACACCCTTACCATTGGGCAAGGAAGCCTCAGTAATTGGGCCGCCGGAGGTGATCAATTCTCATTTACCATCAATACGATCTTACAATTGTATTCGTACTACCGTAAGGACCGTAACAGCTGGGATAACACCCTCGATATCTTCTTTGGCTACATCAATACCACCTCGCTGGGTAGTCGTAAAAACGATGACAGGTTCGACCTGATCTCCAAGTACGGTTACTCGCTCAACAAGAAATTGAATCTGGCTACGCTTTTCAATGTCCGTTCGCAGTTCGTTCGAGGGTATACCTATCCCAATAATGTCAAAAGATTTGCCTCGACATTTATGTCGCCGGGGTATATCATCTTTAGCCAGGGACTGGATTTTAAACCTAAAAAAAATCTATCGGTCTTCTTCTCGCCGCTTACGGCGCGTTGGGTGATCGTTACGGATCCCGAATTGTCGGCTCGGGGAGAATACGGGGTCAGACCCGGCACCAAAAGCATCAGTCAACTGGGAGCGTTCGGTACGCTGACCTTCGAAAAGAACTTTTCAAAAAAGGTATTGTACAAAACAAGGGTCGACCTGTTTACGAACTACAAGACCAATCCCCAGAACGTAGACCTTTTTGTGACCAACGTACTTACGGCCAAGATCGGAAAGAACCTGGCCTTTAACTGGAATCTCGATCTGGTCTATGATGATGATGTGCGATTATTTGGCCCTACCAAAAAATCGCCCGGGTTGCAACTCAAATCGATCGTAGGGATCGGTCTGCAGGTTAAATTTTAAGGATGGGACTAAAGAAGCTGGTTCGATTTGCCGCGATCAAAGAATTCAAAAATGTACTGGAGTTTCCAAAAGACATGGCTGGCCAATGGGGGCATTTCTTTGCGAACGCACAACCTCTTACTCTCGAGCTGGCTTGTGGCAAAGGGGAATATACTCTGGGCCTGGCGCGACTACATCCCGACCAAAATTTTCTGGGAGTCGACCTCAAGGGAAACCGTATTTGGGTAGGTGCCAAAAAAGCGCTCGAAACAGGTTTAACCAATGCGGGGTTTTTAAGAACGCAGATTGAACAGATCGCTGATTATTTTGCGCCCGGAGAGGTGCGATCAATTTGGATCACCTTTCCCGATCCGCAATTGCGCCTTTCGAAGGCCAAGAAAAGACTAACCCACCCGAACTTCCTTAGAAAGTATCAACAAATATTGACTCCCGGGGGTTATATCCATGTAAAGACGGATAGCCCCGACCTGTACCGCTTTACGCTGTTGGTGATCGAACTATATGGATGTGTCTTGCACCGGGCCAGTGATAATGTGTATGGAGAATCGGTAGTAGCTGACGAACTGCAGATAAAAACACATTACGAATCGCTCGATATTGCAGGCAGCAAGAAGATACACTACATCTGTTTTTCGCTCCCAGCGCAATTGGCTACCGAAACCGATCAGGTGCTCAAAGAAAAAATAAAGGAAGATGAAGGGATTGATTGAAGGAACACATTTTTACTATAACCAAGAAGGACTGGTCGTGCTGACCGAGACCTATCACCTCGAAAAAGGATATTGCTGTGGCAATGGCTGTAAACACTGCCCCTACGAGTTCGAAAGCGTACCCGAACCTCGACGCAGCCAGTTGTTGAAAGAGAAAGAAAGTACCTCTGCGCGATCTTGATCGGAACACACAGCAGGCTTCGTTCGCAATACCCGAGTTTGCACCCTATTCGACTTTTCTTACGACTTCTTAACTTTATTGCGATGGCTACATCGAAACGTGGTGCAGAAAACCTTCGCTCTGTTTTGCCTTCGGGCAAACAAGAATCAGATTTCTTTCAGCAAGTCTGGGCCCTTGTTCGCCTGATACCCCGCGGACGCGTTACCTCTTACGGTGCTATTGCTGCCTGTTTGGGTGCAAAATCGGGAGCTCGTATGGTAGGCTGGGCTATGAACAGCAGCCATGGTGCTTATCCAGAAGTGCCCGCGCACCGCGTCGTCAACCGAATGGGGCTGCTCTCGGGTAAAAATCATTTTGCCACTCCCACTACCATGCAAGAGCGACTGGAAAAAGAAGGCATCAAGATAAAAGATGACCAGGTGGTAGATTTTGAAAAACACTTTTGGGACCCGGCCACCGAGTGGGAGCCCGATCAACTGTAATACGGACTGATCATCCAGTAGACAATCACGCCTGTCAACGCTACATAGAGCCAAATGGGCCACGTGATCTTTGCTAATTTCTTATGGGCGGGCCACTCGCCGATCAAGGCCCGATAGGCGGTAAAAAGAATGAATGGAAGAATAAGTCCGGCCAGAGGTATATGCGTAAACAAGATCACGTAGTAAAGTGTACGAATGGTGCCCTCACCGCCAAATGATGTCTCTCCCGCTAACAAATGATGAGCGATGTAGCTTACTAAAAAAAGAATAGACAAGATCATAGCGGCCAGCATCATGTTCTTATGCGCTACATAGCGGCCGGTCTTTACGGCCCACAACGCTCCAATCAAGAGCAGGGCTACCAGCGAATTGATGATAGAATTCGCGAATGCAAAAACATGAACGTCGAAGCCAAGGTCTACCTCGAGTTTTACACGCCCGAGCACTACTACCGCGGTAAAAACAATAAAAGAAAAAAGCCAGATCAGTTGGCTGGCCAGCTTGTCGTTTTTAGATAGTAAAGGAGGTAACATGATCATTTATTTTTTACGAAGAAAAAAGAGCAATAAAAAAACACCGACCAGGGCCAGTAAGAAAGAGATGGCCATTATGACCAACTTGCCCTCAAAAAAACTTCGCGCCTTGGGATTCTTCTCCATGGTCAGTAAGATCAGGTCTTGCTGCAATCGAGAGAGATCTTCCGGATCGAGTCCGTCGTAATACCCTCTCACCTGGCGATTCACATCAATGAGTACGAATTTATCGCTATGCACAAAATTGGTATCGACCGATTCTCCGTCGATAAGCCCCAACTTCATCTCGTTGATGGCCATATCGTAGATGGCCTTCTTGTCGCCGGTCAGCAACCACCAGGTATCGGGGTTGATCTGAAAGCGCTGGGCCCAGTAGCGGAGTCTTTCGAGCGTATCGCGCTCGGGGTCTATGCTAAACGAGAGAAAATGGACCTTTTTATTGGTACGATCGCCCACCCGACTTCCGTTGTGTAAGGTCTCGGCCAATCGCTTCATGTTCTGTGTCATCGAGGGGCAGATCGTGGGGCAACGGGTAAAGAAAAAATCGGCTACTACAATTTTACCGTCGAGACTATCCCACGAAACGGTCTTGCCTTCTTGGTTTTGCAACGAAAAATTGGCCAGTTGATGCCAAACGGTATCCGATACGCGTTTGCCTCTTTTGGTGATCTCTTGTATCGAATCGGGAAAATAATGGCGGGGCAGCTGCAGGGCGTCGTGGCTATTGACATCCACAATAAAATATGCGATCAGCGGAATGATCAACGCCAGCAGCAGGGCATATAACGCAGTCTTGTTCAATGCAGGTTAAGGATATTAATGCGCCCCGTTATGCTTGGCAGGCATCGTAGACTCCTTATAATGCTTATCGTAGGTGTTACGAAGATTCTTATAGGAGTTGCCATCCCAGATAAAGGCACCGATAAACCAGATAAAGAGCAGCAAGGGGACCACAATGGTCATGATCATATTACGGATCTCATCGCCCAGGTGCATAAACACAGATACGATGTAATAGGCCTTGGCCAGGGTTAAAATACAAACCATGCCCTTGAACATCAGTACCAGCAATTCGTTGGGCGCATCGCCTTTGTGCATGTTATAGATAATAAGACCGATGGCCAATTCTATAATGGTGATAATAGAGAGAAGTATCGTGGTGTTTCTTACCTTTTTCTTGAAGGTGGCATCATCGGTATGATGCTGAAAGGTTACTTCTTCGAAAGCAGGATGTTGCATAGTATAGTAGTTTCTTGGTTCGTTAATTTAATTGTTCGATCAGATCAGGTAAAAGCAAAGGAATACGAATACCCATACCAAGTCTACGAAGTGCCAGTATAAACCGGCCTTTTCGATCATCAGGTAATGACCTCTGCGCTCAAATACTCCTTTTTGTGTCATCAGCAACATAACTATATTGATGATAACGCCCGAAAAAACGTGAAAGCCATGAAATCCGGTAATGCCGAAGAAATAACCGCCAAAGGCAACCGGCCCTTTCTCACGCACATGCAGGTCGGCCACCTGTATCGACTTTAGCAACTGCTCATGAGAGAGTGCGTTATGGTCGACAGCGGCGGCGCCCCCGCTATGGCCTAGCTGAGAAAGCTGTAGCAAGGTTTCGTGCGATGTATTTTGCAGGGCGGACATTACTTCTTCTTCAGGAACCAGTCTTCCCCAGGGATTCCCGCGCATGGTCTGTCCAATAATATCGAGTTTGCCGTCGGCAAGTACCACATGCTCTCCGGTAATCAGGTGATGCCACTCCCAGGCCTGACAGCCCAAGAACGCAGCGCCCCCAATGATGGTCCAGATCAACCATTTGACCACCCCTTTCTTATCGTTATTGTGCCCGGCATGCACGGCCAGTACCATCGTAACAGAAGAGATGATCAGCACAAAGGTCATCACACTCACAAAGGCCAGCGGAAGATTGGCATGCCCGGCTCCGGGAAATGCATTAAATACCACATTGGGATCGGGCCAGAAATTTTGGCTAAAACGGATAGTACCGTACGAGATCAGAAAAGCCCCGAATGTAAAGGCATCGCTCATTAAGAAGTACCACATCATGAGTTTGCCATACTCCATATTAAAGGGACTCTTACCGCCGGTCCACCATTTGGTCTGTTGAAGGGTTGCCGATGTAGCCATACGTTGTTAGTGTTTCGTTTTCGTTAGTGTTGGTTAGGTTCAATTTCCGCCGATCAGCAAAAAGAAAAGCAACAAATAGATCCATAACGCATCTACAAAGTGCCAGTACGTTGCTGCGATCTCAACAGGAATAGAACTATATATTTTTATTCGTCCAAAAAAAGCTTTAGCCAACAGCACGCTCAATACCACTACCCCACCGATCACATGGAGTGCATGCAACCCAAAGATCACGTACAAAAATTGTCCGGCACCCGACCCGCGAAAGGTGATCTGCTGCGCCCACAAGGCCATAAAACCATTCCACTGCAGTGCCACAAACAAGATACCCAGCACCAACGTTACGCCCATCCATACCCGGTAACGGGCCATCTCTCTTTCCCTAAAACTGCGCAGGGCCAGGTATACGGTACCACTGCTCAGCACAATGGCCACGGTAGACAACCAGAACACCGAAGGCAGCGTCACCGATTTCCATCCTACCTGGTTACTTTTAACAATAAATGCGCTGGTGAGCCCGGCAAACATCATGATGAGGCTGCCCATGGCCACCCACAAGGTAAACTTGTGTGGATGCATTTTTGAAGTGGTCGTTGCGTTCACGTTAGTATCGAATATCTTTTTACGCTGTCGTTGCCTTGCTTAATAACAGAGCGAACAAGATCAGCGGTAAATACAAATAACTTCCAAACATCACCCGGCGGGCTGCCTTGACCTCCATCGTGCGATACAAATTGATGCATCGTCCGATCATAAACACGTTGGCCAAGATCACCACACCTATTGCGATCAACCCTTGTACCGAATCGGGCGTTGACATGCCTGTAAAAAAAGGCAGCAACGTTACCGGCACCAGCAACAGCGAGTAGGCTATGGTCTGCATCGCCGTAAAACGGGTGGGCCCCTCTCGAGAGGGTAGTAAGCGAAATCCCACCGCCGAATAATCTTGATGTGCCACCCAGGCAATTGCCCAAAAATGCGGGAACTGCCAAAAGAACTGAAAGGCAAATAAGATCCATCCGCCCAGCGAAAATTCATCTTGTCCGGCTACCCATCCGATCAAACAGGGCAAGGCACCCGGCACAGCTCCCATCAGTACCGCTATCGAGTTGACTTTTTTCAGTGGCGTATAAATGAATGCGTAGAGAAACAAACTAAAAGCCGCCAGCATGGCTGCACTCCAGTTAAACCAGTTTCCCAGCATCCAAACGCCCACTGCCCCGCTCAGGATGGCAAAGACCCATCCATTGAGAGGTGTCAATCGTCCCGAAGCGATTGGCCGGCTGGCAGTACGTTTCATCTGTGCATCCGTGTCACGTTCTACCACCTGGTTGATCGCATTGGCACTTCCGGTCACCAACATCCCACCTGCAAAGAGCAAGAGTATCATCAGCCAGTCGTATT
>JBILFN010000061.1:0-10295 GCA_044351575.1 Chitinophagaceae bacterium | reverse complement strand
TCAAGGTCCAGATAATAAACCGGAACACGAAAAATGCTGCCCATGGTGGACTGCACTACTTTAGAATTGAAGCAATCGACCGTGTCGCGGCTGCATACGATCTGATCCACACCAAACCAATCGGCGGCTCTAATGATGGTGCCCATGTTGCCGGGATCTTGTAGCCCACAACAGACCAGCGTAAAACGACCGGCTGCCACCGGAGCATCGTGTTGAGGTAGTCGAACCAAGGCCAATACCTGGTGGGGTGTTTGCCACTGCGATATTTTTTTTAGCTCGGGCTCGGTGATGGGTGTAACAGCCAGCGAGGCACAGGCAGAAGCATTCGCCTCGATCCATTCGGGCAATGCGTACAACGAAACGATCTGCTGCCGATGATGCAACAACAACTCCTCGACCAGTTTGGGCCCCTCGGCAATGTAACATCCTGTCTGCTCTCTGTGTTTTTTAAGGGCTAAACTTTGAATATCTTTGATAACTGACTTAACTAGCATAATTTTTTTTACATGCGCGCAGGCAAGCCCTCCCCTTTTTCGTTGGTGGTAGCAGTGGTCTCGGGAGTGATCCTTTTGGGACTGGGCGCTTGCGGGGTGATCCCGAAGAACTATCCAAAAGGGACTCCCTTTGTGTTCAAAACTACTATAAAAGTAAATGGAAACTTCAGCGACGAGCAGCGAGAGAATCTCGAAGATCGTCTCAGAGGCCAACTGGATGACAGCCTGACGGTCCGTTCCGTCTCTAAGCTTTTTGTAAAAGAGATCCGCAACCCTCCCGCTTACGATAGCAATGCGGTACAACGATCTGTTCGCTTTATGCAAGACCTGTTAGGATCGCAGGGATATTTTTTGGAACAGATTCGCTACGATACCCTGGTGGAGGCCGTGGGTAAAGACCAATTGCGCACCTTGGTTCGCTTTTACGTAACACCCGGACCTCAAGTGTTGCTCGACTCAGTACGCTACGCTATCCGTAACGAGGCCCTGCAAAACCTTACGCTGTCTTCGCTTGCCGAGAGCAAGATCAAAAAAGGAGATCCCTTTTCAAAAGCCTCCGTCTCTGCCGAGCTCGACCGACTGGTCGACCTCTATAGAAACAATGGTTACCTCCGCTTTACCCGCGAAGAACTGCTGGGCATATGGGACACGCTCGATGCCCGTTTACTGGCCCCTACCATCGATCCCATTGAACAACTTCGCATACTGGCCGACATCGAGAATAATCGATTGCAACCCAAAGCCAACCTCGAGATAAGATTGCGTCCGGGCTTTGACAGTAGCAAACTGACAAAATACTTTGTGGGAGCTATAAATGTCTATCCCGATTTTACAAGCGATACCGCTGGCTTAACAACGCAAACTACCACCCGCAGCGGCCTTAACCTGCTTGCCTATCGCCCTGTTTTCGATCCCGGCATTTTTAGAGAAAAGATCTTTTTTTACAAAGGAGAACTCTATGACCAGCGTAATTACTTCAAGACTTTGAATCAGCTAAGTGCTATGGGTGCCTGGCGGCTCATCAATATCGAGCCCCGCCCGAGGGTTGGTTCGGACACCACCGATCTGCTTATTCGGCTTACACCGGCCCGCAAGTACAGTAATAATGCTACGCTCGAAGGAAGCAGTAACCAGAGTTTGATCTCGGGCAACTTGTTCGGCATTGCCCTGAACCTCGGCTTACAGAATCGCAATTGGGCCCGCAGGGCCATTCAATCGAATACCAGTGTTCGCTTCGGAGTAGAGACAGGACGCGATCGCATCAACGATATCAACTTTATTCAAACCCGCCAGCTTGCCATAACCCATAATCTGTATTTTCCACGCGCCATTCCCCGCGTCAACTGGTTGCCGCCCGAGTGGAGAGAAAATTTTAAATCGGTGCTCTCCTTTAACGTGGCTAACACCGAAAGAAGGGAGCTCTTTAACCTCTCTTCGTACAGCGCTGCCTGGGGTTACGATTTTCGATACCGAAACGCACTGTTTACCCTGCGCTTGCCCAATATCGAGTATAACGCCATTGCCAGAAGATCCAAACTCGAAGAATTGATCGCCGCCAATGCGCTGTTAAAAAATATTTTTGTGGATGGATTGATCTCTTCGGTCACGGCCGGTGTTCTACTCTCGCGCCAACGCGATAACCGGGTTACCAACCTTCGATTTAACATCGAAGAGTCAGGACTACTAACGGGCCTTATTCGTAATCCACTACTCGATAGCCAGCTTTTTCGATTCGTAAAAGTAGACCTCGATGTGGCTACCAAGATCAGCATGCGGCGCTCTGCCATTGCCATGCGCTTTTTTGTCGGAGCCGGCTACGAGTTCGACAACACGGTCAATCCCAACAAACGATTCAATCTGCCGCTGTACCGACAATATTTTGCCGGAGGACCCAACAGCATGCGTGCCTGGGGACTCCGCAAATTGGGCCCCGGCTCGTCGGTGCAATCGTATGGCAATAACGGGTTGCCCGAACGTTATGGAGATTTACAACTCGAGGCCAATCTTGAGTACCGCTTTCCTTTTTTTACTGTTGCAGGCTTTAAGGTCAATGGCGCACTGTTTACCGACAT
The DNA here is from genome assembly GCA_044351575.1 of Chitinophagaceae bacterium. Classification (GTDB taxonomy): domain Bacteria; phylum Bacteroidota; class Bacteroidia; order Chitinophagales; family Chitinophagaceae; genus JJ008. The sequence goes on along the minus strand of JBILFN010000061.1, from coordinate 7,729 downwards.
CGGAAACATTTGGTACGTTAAGCAGGCGCCCGGCAGAAAGCCAGAAGAGGTCTTTTCGCTGCAACGACTGGGCAAAGACCTGGCCGTGGGCGTAGGCAGTGGCCTTCGCATTGACTTTACCTATTTTGTAATTCGACTCGACTACTCGGTCAAAGCAAAAGATCCAAGTCCCTCTCCCGCCAATGCGGCGTATCAAAACAAATGGTTCGGCTACAAGCGATGGAGTGATATGGACCAGTTTCAACTGGGCATCAACTATCCATTTATTCTGTAAACAGTTACGATCAGGCACTGAGCGATCGCTCAAATTGCTCGGGAGTCTGCGCCTGCTCTACTGCAAAGGCCCCAATACGTGTTCTTCGCAGCGAACTTAAATAAGCCCCGCATTGTAACGCGGCTCCCAGGTCGTGGGCCAAACTTCTAATGTAGGTTCCGGTAGAACAGACCACACTAAAGTGCAATACCCCTTCTTCGTAGCGCACCGCATGGAAAGCCGATATGGTAATGCGGCGAGGCTCCAAGGTAACAGACAGTCCCTTTCGGGCCAACTCATACACCCGCTTGCCTTTTACTTTAATGGCAGAGTGGGCAGGTGGAACCTGCAATATCGATCCGGTAAACTGCATCATCGCCTCTTGTATAATTGGTAAAGAAAGATGACCAATATCGCGATGGTCGACAGGCTCGGTCTCCAGGTCGTAACTCGGTGTTACAGCTCCCAGCGTAATGGTACCGGTGTATTCTTTTTCTTGCGCCATAAACTCGTTGATGCGCTTGGTAAATTTTCCGGTGCATACGATCAGCAGACCGGTAGCCAGTGGGTCGAGCGTTCCCGCGTGACCTATCTTTTTAATGCGAATAAGGTGTCTGAGCTTTCTGACCACATCAAAAGAGGTCCAACCAAGGGGCTTGTCGATTAGCAACACCTTACCGGCGGCAAATGGCGATTCGGGATTCATTTTATTAATAGGCCCTGGCAAAGAGAACACGCTGCGCAGAGGGTTTACCCGTTAAAATGCAGTGGCCGGCCTCTTGCTTGTTATCTAATGGAATACAACGAATGGTAGCCTTGGTCTTTTCTTTGATAGCCTCTTCTGTTTCGGCCGTGCCATCCCAGTGCGCTGCAATAAATCCACCCTTGGTATCGAGCAGCGACACAAATTGATCCCACGTGTCGGCCGCAGTAATATGTTCATTGCGGAAAGCGAGGGCTTTATCGAAGAGATGCTGTTGGATCTGTTCGAGCGTTTGCTGTATCCGCTCTGCAAGCCCTTCGAGCGGCACCGTCGATTTCTCGCGTGTGTCGCGGCGGGCCAACTCCGCCACGTTGTTCTCCAGATCGCGGGCGCCAATGGCCAAACGCAGGGGAACCCCCTTCATTTCGTACTCCGCGAATTTCCAACCGGGACGAGCATTGTCGTTATCGTCGTATTTGACACGAATGCCCATGGACTTAAGCGATAGCACCAGCGAATGAACACACGCATCAATGGCTGCTTTTTGTTCCTCTCCCTTATAAATGGGAACGATCACGACCTGCAGCGGAGCTATTCGGGGAGGAAGCACCAGCCCTTCATCATCGCTGTGGGCCATTACCAGGGCACCGATAAGGCGGGTGCTGACCCCCCAACTGGTAGCCCATACGTAATCGAGTTTGTTTTCGCGGTCACTGAACTTAACCTCGAAGGCCTTGGCAAAATTCTGCCCTAAAAAATGAGAGGTGCCTGCTTGCAGCGCTTTGCCATCTTGCATGAGCGCTTCGATACAATACGTGTCTTCGGCACCGGCAAAACGCTCTTGCGCGGTTTTGACACCCTTGATTACAGGCACCGCCATATAGTTCTCTACAAAATCAGCATACACATGCAGCATCTTGACGGTTTCGTCAAGCGCCTCTTGGCGTGTGGCATGCGCAGTATGTCCTTCTTGCCATAAAAATTCGGCCGTGCGCAAAAAGAGACGGGTACGCATCTCCCATCGTACCACATTGGCCCACTGATTGACCAAGATCGGAAGGTCGCGATAGGACTGTATCCAATTCTTGTACGTATTCCAAATGATGGCCTCGCTGGTTGGACGAACCACTAGCTCTTCTTCGAGCTTGGCAGTCGGATCGACCATTAACTTGCCGGGACGATCGGGGTCGGCTTTCAAACGATAATGAGTTACAATGGCGCACTCCTTGGCAAATCCTTCTGCGTTCTTCTCTTCGGCTTCGAACAAACTTTTAGGAACAAAGAGCGGAAAATAGGCATTTACGTGACCGGTATCCTTGAACATTTTGTCCAAAACATCTCTCATATTTTCCCAAAGGGCAAAACCATAGGGCTTTATGACCATGCAGCCGCGCACGGCAGAATAATCGGCCAGCTCTCCCTTTATAACAAGGTCGTTGTACCATTGGGAATAGTCACTGCTTCGGGATGTGATCTCTTTACTCATAAGCGAATAGTGGCGTCGGCCGGGTTTACCTTTTTTTTAACAGCCCGGCCTGCAATATCACCGCAAGATGCCGAACTTTGTTCAGGAATACAAAATTAACCCCTTCGGCTATGAAAACAATCTCGCTTTTGTCGGTGCTCTGCATGCTGCTGTTGGCTGGTTGCAGCACCTCGTACAAAACTGGCCAGACACCCGACGATGTTTATTACTCCCCGCCCAGACCCGAAGCCGAATATGTTCGCGTGCAGCGAACAGAGACCCGCCGGGTTCGTTACTACGAAGAAGAAGACGAGGAAGATCGCTTCTTGCGAATGAGGGTTCGTAATCGCAACCGCTGGAATGACCTCGATGACTGGTACACCTTCGAGCGCTGGTCGCTGGGCTATAACCAATTCTTTGCTCCCACATTGAATCCATATGTCTCTTGGAATTACTTCTATAACCCCTATTTTTTCCCTGTGGCAGTTGCACAAGCCCCGGTAAAAAATATTTACACCCGTCCTCGCATCTATAACTTGGGCAGTTACCAGCAAGCACCCGTCAACCTAAAGATGATCCAGCAAAACACGAGTGCAGGAGGCAATTACATCCCCTTTGGCACTTCGCGAAGCAGTGGCAACAGCAACCGAGGCAATGCCCTGCGCGAGGCCTTTAGCGGAGGTAATCCCGGCGGCGTGTCGGGAGGATCGCCCGTATCTTCTCCGGTCAACAACAATTCGTCGAATTCCTCCTCGGGTAGCAGTGCTCCCGTAAGAAGATTTTGATAGAGCATCTGTTCCTTCTGATCAATACAACATGGCATCAATAAAGCACTTTACACTCTCGTCGTTTTGTCTGCTACTCGTAGTAGCGGTGTGCGCCCAAGAACCCGACGACGCTCTCCGCTACGGCTGGACCCAGCCAAACGGCACGGCCCGTCAGCAAGCGATCGGAGGAGCCATGGCTTCGCTGGGGGGCGACCTCTCTGCACTCTTTGTAAATCCGGCCGGACTTGGATTTTACAAGACCGGAGACCTGGTCTTATCACCCGCTTACCAACAGCTTCGCAATAACAGCTCTTACCTGGGCAGAAGCGAGAGCGACCGACGTGGCAACTTCGGTTTTGGTACCGTTGGTTTGGTGACAGGTACGCAGTTCTATGAACACGGAACAGGGAAAAAAGCTGAACAAAAAAGAACCGGCGCTTTTGCCATTGCGCTTAACCAAATGGCAAACTTCAACAGCAATCTGTTGTACCGAGGACTTAACACCCGCCATTCCTACTCGCAGCGTTTCTTAGAAGAGGTAGGGTCTATTGGCGATGCTAACCGGGTAGCGCAGGACTTTCCCTTTGGAAGCAGCCTGGCTTTTAACACCTATTGGATCGACACCATTGGCGGAGGAAGTTCAGGCAACTTTCGATACAAGACAAGAACCACTCCTTCTTCGGGACTTTTACAAGAGAACTCTATCAGCAGCCGAGGAGCCATCAATGAGCTGGCGCTTGGATATGGCGGATCGGTAAACGATAAACTCTACTTTGGTTTTACATTGGGCATTCCTTTTATCTTTTACAATCGCACCAGCACCTTTACAGAGGCAGACGCGACCCAAGACCTCAACAACTTCAATTACGCTACCCTGGAACAGCGACTCGAGACCAATGGAAACGGACTCAACCTTAAATTGGGGGTCATCTACCGTCCTGCCCCCTTTTGGCGGTTTGGTGCCAGCTTTCATACACCTACCTGGTTGCGACTAACCGATATTTACTCGGCCTCCATTACTACCGATACCGAAAATTACAAGGGCGTACAAACACAGTCCTCCTCGTTATTTACCAATGGAGAAGATGCGCAGTTCTCTTACTTTCACTACACACCCTATCGCTTTTTGGTGAGCGGATCGTATGTGATCAACGAAACAGAAGACGTGACCAGACAAAAAGGATTTATAACGGCAGACCTCGAATATGTCAATTACAGCGCTTCTTCTTTTCGGGTAGATACTGAGATCGACAACAGCCAGACGACCCGCGACTACTTTAAAGAACTTAACAAGACCATTGACAATTCGTTCCGAAGCGCCCTTAATCTTCGCGTAGGAGGCGAGTTAAAATTTACCACCATCATGGCACGGGCCGGCCTGGCCTTGCTGGGAAATCCCTACCGCGAAAGCTATGCGCCAGCAGGGCGTCGAGTACAACTTAGCGGTGGACTCGGCTACCGTAACAAGGGCAACTTTGTAGATGTAACCTTCGTACATACGACCGGCAAAGACACGCACTTCGCCTACCGTCTTACGCAACAAGCTGTAGAAGGCGCACGAGTCGATGCCCGCGGAAGTCGCGTGATAATTACCGTTGGTCACAAATTTTAATCGCAAGACTACTTAAAGATGAAGGTCTCTTTTTGTACCTGACCCGATGTCTTTTCTTTTTTGATATAGCCCCTGTACATTCCCTCTGTGCAAAAGGGCATGCTGATGTTTCCTTTTTTATCGACCGCGATCAACCCTCCATCTCCGCCGAGGGCAGGCAGCTGCCGCATTACCATTTCGTCGGCAGCCTGCTGCAAAGGCTGTTGACCGAATTCCATGCGGTCACTGATCGACTTGGCCATTACCAGTCGCAAAAAATATTCTCCCCATCCTGTGCAACTTATGGCCACCGTATTGTCGTTTGCATAGGTGCCACTGCCAATGATGGGCGCATCGCCCACCCGTCCCCATTTTTTATTGGTCATCCCTCCGGTGCTGGTGGCGGCTGCCAAGTGACCATGTTGGTCAAGAGCGACCGCTCCAACGGTGCCATAGCGACTCTTTTGCTGTTCTTGCAACACAGCGGCACTGTGATGGGGTGTACCGGCGGCGGCGAGTGAATCTCTTTTTTTGGCACGCTGCAACGACTCCCATCTCTCCGAAGTATAGAAATAAGATGGATCGACCATGGTCAACCCTTGTTCTTTGGCAAACGTCTCGGCCCCTCTTCCGGTAAGGAGCACATGCTCAGAATGCTCCATGACGGCTCGCGCAGCCGTGATAGGGTTGCGAATGGTTCGCACGCCGGCAATAGAACCTGCTTTTAAGGTAGTGCCTTCCATTATGGCGGCATCGAGCTCATTGATGCCTTCGGCGGTAAATACAGCTCCTTTTCCGGCGTTAAAGAGCGGATCGTCCTCGAGCACGCGCACGGCCGCCTCAACGGCGTCAAGCGAGGAACCTCCCTTTTCTAAAAGGGCGGCACCTGCTTGCAAGGCTTTGTTAAGCGCATCGTGATATCGCTTTTCGCGATCGGGTGTCAATTGGTTTTTACTGATGGTACCAGCCCCTCCGTGAATGACCAGCACGTATTGCCCCGAAGACGAGGTGGACACAGTGGTGGCCGGCTGGGCTGCCACAGACAAACCATGCAATAGGAGTGAAAACAAGAGGATGCGTTTCATGGGTTCGATTTTAAGCAATTTAACCAATCTTACTGGGGCTGTTTCACTAATTTTACAAACAACGAAATTTTCTGAAAACAGCAGCGAAAATAGTAAAGTGGACAGCCCTTGCTGTCTTCGTGTTGCTCTGCAGTGTTTTTTTACTGCTCAAGACCCCTGCCGTGCAAAGCTGGCTGGGAAAAAAGGTGGCCGGCGTGCTCTCCGACAGGCTGGCTACCCGCATAGCGGTAGACCGGGTTTCGTTCTCGCTACTGGACCGATTCTCGCTTAAAGGGCTACTGGTGTTAGACCGTCAACAAGACACTATCATCTTTGCCAATCAATTACAGCTGCGCCTGACCGACTGGTTTTTTGTAAAGGACAGCATTGACCTTACGCACGTGCAACTCGATGATGCCTTCGTACGCCTATACAGAAGCGACAGCATTTGGCGACACCAGTTCATACTCGATTATTTTTCCGGAGGTGCAAGGGACAGTAGCCAACCGACAAAAAAAACGGTGCCGGTGCATCTGCATCATCTTTCGCTTCGCGCTATTCGCTTTGAACGAACAGACCGCTGGGAGGGCAACTCGCTGCATGCGCGCGTCGAAGATCTGAAATTGGAGGCCGATCGCCTCTCTACCCATAGCAAATCTATTCGCATTCGTTCATTGATCATAGATGGCCCACAGCTGTCTTTGCACCAATTTAGCGCGCTTAAGCCCTTAGCGGCCGAGAACAAAAACGTTTCAAGAACAGATCAGTCACAAGCCGATCAACCATTTAATTTTCCGATCGATCTGCCCAACCTTTTACTGGGTCGTGTCGAAATAAAAAAAGGAAGTCTGGCCATTACACAGCAGGGGCGTCCACTTGTTGCGGGCCTTTTCGATGCAGCGCAGCCCGCCATTCAAGAACTCAATTTGTCGCTCAGCAACACGGCGCTCAATGGAGATACGCTTCGAAGTACGCTCACGCTTAGCGCAAGAGAACGTAGCGGGTTTGCCATAAAAAAAATGCAAAGCAAGGTTGTATGGATGCCGGGCCTTATTTCGCTGAATAGTTTTTTTCTGCAAACCAATCACAGTGTAATGGAGCAGCGCTCGCAACTTCGTTTTACAGTCGAGCAAAATTCTGCCGCCCCCTCCGATGCCGCCCGCATCGATATGCAGATCTTGCACTCGCGCATCAGCAGTAAAGACATTGCCTTCTTCTATCCTGCCGCCGCCTCTTTCAATAAAGATGTACAAGTAAAGGCCCACATTAGCGGCACTGCCGATAATCTCGACATCAACGACCTGCTGGTGCAAGCCGGCAGTGAGAGTTTCTTACAGGGAACACTGCTGCTGCGTGACCTACGGAATTCTAAAAAAAGAGGATTCAACCTTCAGGCAAAACGGCTGAACACCTCGTACGAAGACCTGGTCTTTTTTATTCCTGCTGTAGCCCAACAAAAAATCGATGCCCTGTCGAAGCTGCGCTACATTCGATTTCAGGGTTCTCTTACCGGGCAGCAACAGCGATTTACGTCTACAGGAACCTGGCAAACCGGTCTTGGTACCATTGGGACCAAATTACAGATTAGGTTACCCGACAACAGACCGCCGGAGTACGAGGGTGCACTGGAGCTTACGGGCTTTGACCTGGGTACTCTAGTTACCCAACCCTCACTGGGCCGCATAGATTTTAAAGGCAGTATTCAAGGCAAGGGCATACAATGGCAAGATGCGGCCACCACCTTCGAGGGCACCATTGGGTCATTGAACTATGCGAAATACACGTACCGGAATATTCAAATGGAGGGCTCGCTGCAAGACCAATTATTTCGCTTTAAAACGCGGATACAAGACGAACACCTACTGACCGGACCACTCGAGGCTACG
>JBILFN010000060.1:0-10398 GCA_044351575.1 Chitinophagaceae bacterium | reverse complement strand
CGAGCCAGGTAAGTGGATGGCGATCGACCGATTTAGCTCTTTGCGTCAGTTGCATACAATTCTGTATTAGTACATCACTTATTTAAAAATAAAAGTACGGCCGCACTGACCAGCATGTTGATCAGCGCCAGGGGTATTAACTTTTTCCATCCCAAGTTCATCAGCTGGTCATAGCGAAAACGTGGAATGGTCCAACGAATCCAAATAAACAAGAACAAGAAGAAAGAGACCTTGGCCATCATCACCGCAAAGGTCAGCGCCGACAATACGAGGGCGGAACCCTGCCAGGCCGTCTCGTCAAAGAACGGAATGTCGTAGCCGCCAAAGAACAAGGTGGCCATTACCGCACTGCTCACGAACATGTTGATGTATTCGGCAAAAAGATAAAAACCCAGCTTCATCGAAGAATACTCCTGGTGATAACCAAAGTTCAATTCATTTTCCGCCTCGGGCAGATCGAAGGGAGTACGGTTGCATTCTGCCAGTGCGCAAACAAAGAAGATCAAAAAACCCAGTGGTTGGTATAGTACATTCCAGCCGTGTTGCATCTGGTATTCGACCATGGCACTCATCTTTAGCGAGCCGGTCATAAAAAGCACGGCGATCAGCGATAACCCCATGGGTAATTCGTACGAGACCATTTGGGAGGCTCCGCGAATAGCCGCCAACAAAGAGAACTTATTGTTAGAGGCCCACCCTCCGATCATAATACCATACACGCCCACGCTCACGATACCGAACACGATCAGTATTCCCATGTCCACATCGGCCACTTGCAAGGCCACGGTGCGCGTCTCTCCCACATACGAAGCGCCCCAGGGAATAACCGTACTGGTAATAAGCGCTACGATCATGGCCAGTGCCGGACCCAGCAAGAATAAGAACCGATTCGAGCTGGTCGGCGTAATCTCTTCTTTAAAAAATAATTTGCCGCCATCGGCCAGTGGCTGAAAAATACCAAAGGGACCCGCGCGATTAGGACCCATCCGGTCTTGCATCCAACCTGCGATCTTTCGTTCGGCCAACGTAGTGTACATGGCAATAAAGAAAGACAATCCGATCAGCGCCCCGATCAAGATCAGCTTCTCCACTATATACCAAACGTCCATGACAATCAAATACAGATTCATAAGATTAGGCCTCCTTGGCAGCAGGTGAGTTAAAATCATTTCCGGTAGCTGCGCCCGGCAGCTGGCTCAGTTCTATTTTGTTCACTTCACTTACGTCGTGAATGTCCATCATCAATTTTGGTGCGCGGCCTCCCATTACTTCCGGCAAGGTCTCCTTGGGATTTTGCAGACCGGTATAATGTCCTTGCGAGATCACCGAGTGACGGTTGATGTTTGCCGGACCTTCAATGACCCAGTCGCTGGCCGATTTTTTATCGAAACGGCACGTATTGCAAATCCAGCCGGGTTTACCCTCGTAACTACATACTTCTCCCCACTCGTCTTTGCGGGCGGTAACGCGAAGCACTTCGTCGCCACGCTGCCAGAGTGTGACCTTGCCACAGCAATCGGGACAATCGCGATGCGCGTAAACGGGTTTGGTAAACCATACCCGGTTTTTAAAACGGAACGTTTTGTCGGTAAGGGCTCCTACCGGACAAACATCGATCATGTTACCGCTAAAATTATTGTCAATGGCCTTCGAGATATGAGTAGAGATCTCAGCATGATCGCCCCTGTCCAGTACGCCATGTACCCGATTGTCGGTAAGCTGATCGGCCACATAGGTACAGCGATAACACAAAATGCATCGCGTCATGTGCAATTGAATGTAGGGGCCAATATCTTCTTTTTCAAATGTGCGACGCTCAAATTCATAGCGAGTACCTTCTTTGCCATGTTCGTATCCCAGATCTTGCAAATGACACTCTCCGGCCTGGTCACAAACCGGACAATCCAGCGGATGATTCAATAACAAAAACTCCACTACTCCGGCCCGAGCCTCTTTTACTTTATCGCTGGTGATATTCTTGACCACCATGCCGTCCATGACCCCCGTGCGGCAACTGGCCACCAACTTAGGCATCGGACGCGGATCAGCGGCAGAGCCTGCGGCTACCTCTACCAGACAAGTACGGCATTTTCCACCACTACCCTCAAGTTTGCTGTAATAGCACATGGCAGGCGGGGTTACATCGCCACCGATCATGCGCGCCGCGTTCAGGATAGTTGTTCCGGCAGGCACATCGATCGAAATATTATCGATCGTGACCTTGACGGTAGAGACAGTATTTTTTGTTTCAGATGACATACAAATTAAGTTGATGCCGTTAGGCCATTACGGTTTGAGGTACATGGATGGGATCTGCATAATGCATCAACCCGTAATTGCGTCGCTGGGCTTCTTCGGGATGCAAGACATGCCACTCGAACTCATCCCTAAAATGGCGGATAGCCGCTGCCACGGGCCAAGCGGCCGCATCGCCCAGCGGACAAATGGTGTTGCCCTCTATCTTGCGTTGTATATCCCAAAGCAGATCGATATCACTTAACTTTCCCTTGCCGGTCTCTATGTTCCACAAGATCTTTTCCATCCACCCGGTCCCCTCGCGGCAAGGCGAACATTGTCCGCAACTTTCGTGACGATAAAAGCGAGCCAGCGAATAGGTATGACGAACCACGCATTGGCTGTCGTCGAGCACGATAAAACCGCCGGAGCCCATCATCGATCCCGATGCAAAACCGCCGTCGGCCAGACTCTCGTAGGTCATCATGCGCGTTTCGCCCTTGGCGGTCTTCAATAAAAGATTCGCAGGTAAAATAGGAACGGAAGAACCACCCGGAATACAAGCCTTTAATTTTTTTCCGGCCGGAATACCACCACAGTAGTCCTCACTGTAAATGAATTCCTCGACCGAAATGGTCATATCGATCTCATAGACGCCGGGCTTGTTGATATTACCGCAAGCCGAGATCAGCTTGGTGCCCGTCGATTTACCGATACCGATCTTGGCATACTCTTCTCCTCCTTCATTAATGATGGGCACGACCGCTGCGACCGTTTCGACATTATTGACCACGGTGGGGCAACCCCACAAACCTTTGACAGCCGGAAAAGGAGGCTTGATACGAGGATTACCTCGTTTACCCTCGAGCGATTCGAGCAAGGCGGTCTCTTCGCCACAGATATAGGCGCCGGCACCGCGATGCACATAGATGTCGCAATCAAAGCCGCTGCCTAAAATGTTCTTTCCGAGCCATCCATTGGCGCGCGCCTCTTCGATGGCCTTTTCAAGAATTTCAGCGACCCATACATACTCACCGCGTATATAGATGTAAGAGCGATTTGATCCCAGTGCATAGGAGGACGTGATCATTCCCTCTAGCAGCAGATGTGGAATAAATTCCATCAGGTAGCGATCTTTGAAAGTGCCGGGCTCCGACTCGTCGGCATTGACGACCAGGTAGCGAGGCACTCCTTCGGGCTTTGCCAAAAATCCCCACTTCATTCCAGTGGGAAATCCGGCTCCGCCTCGTCCACGCAAGCCACTCTTCTTGACCTCTTCGGTCACTTGGTCGGGGCTCATTGACTTTAACGCCTTTTCTACACTGCGGTAGCCCCCTTCTCGACGATACACCTCGTAGGTTGTGATACCAGGTACATGCGCCTTTTCTAATAATAATTTTCTTGCCATATTAATTAAGCGACCCCGCAGGTCGCCCTTTCTTTTTTTACTGTGAAGCGCTCACCTGCTGCGAACCGCAAGAAGCGATGAGTTCATCGATCTTTTCGCGCGTTAGGTGTTCGCGGTAATATTTTCCGTGCTGCAGCATCGGGGCATACCCGCAGGCACCCAGACACTCTACCGTCTTAAGCGTAAACAAACCATCGGCAGTGGTCTCTCCCGGGCGAATCCCCAGTCGCTCATAGATGTAGGCTACGATACCCTCGCTGCCGTTGAGCATACAAGGACCCGTCTGGCAAACTTCGAGCAAATGCTTACCCACCGGCTTTAGGTTGTACATGCTGTAAAAAGTAGCCACCTCGTACACCTCGATCGGCTGCAGTTGTAACAAACCTGCTACATAGTCCATCGCTTCGGTGCTAAGCCATCCACCAAATTCCTGCTGCGCCAAATGCAATACCGGTAAGAGCGCACTCTTGTGGCGTCCTTCGGGGTAGCGAGCAATAATCTGCTGCACCTCATTTAATTTACTGGCCGAAAAACACAAACTCATGTTCTGTTATATTTTTTTTCGCTCATCACTGGTTTAAGCATCCATTTCTCCGGCGATCAGATTTAAACTACTCATGGTGATGATCGCATCACTGAGCATAGCCCCTTTTACCAACTCTTCGAAGGCCTGGTAGTAGATAAAACAGGGCCTTCTGAAATGCAGACGATACGGCGCTCGTCCCCCATCGGAAATGAGATAGAACCCCAACTCACCATTTCCGCCCTCTACCGCATGATATACTTCGCCCGCAGGAATATCCGTCTCTCCCATAATGATCTTGAAGTGATAGATAAGCGCCTCCATCTTGGTATACACATCTTGTTTGGCAGGAAGATAGTACTCCGGCACATCGGCATGATAGACCTCGGCCTCGGCACCCGTAAAGGATTGTACTTTCTGATACGCTTGTCGGATAATGGAAAGACTCTGCCACATCTCCTGCTCACGCACCAACCAGCGGTCATAGCTATCGCCGGTGCTACCTACCGGTATAATAAAATCAAAATCTTGGTAACTGCTGTACGGAGCATGCACCCGCACATCATAGTCTACTCCTGCTGCACGCAGATTAGGCCCGGTAAATCCGTAGTTGAGCGCCCGCTCGGCACTGATGCCTCCCACGCCCATGGTGCGATCCATAAAGATGCGGTTGCGCTGAAACATATTCTCGAATTCCTTGAGGGCCTTGGGATACTCCTCCAGAAACTTCTCGAGCTTTTGAAAGGCGATATCGTTAAAGTTGCGCTCAAAGCCGCCAATGCGACCCATGTTGGTCGTAAGACGAGCCCCACAGATCTCTTCGTAAATCTCATAGATCAGCTCTCTGTATTGCATTACGTACAAGAAGCCGGTATACGCCCCGGCATCGACCCCCATGATCGAATTACAGATCAGGTGATCGGCAATACGGGCCAGCTCCATTACGATAACGCGCAAATAATCCACTCGCTTGGGAGTGGTAATGCCCAATAACTTTTCGCAGGTCATATGCCAACCCATGTTATTGAGCGGCGAAGAACAATAATTGAGACGATCGGTAAGCGTTGTGATCTGGGCCAGCGGACGACGCTCGGCCAGTTTTTCGAATGCACGATGAATGTAACCGATCGTTTGATCGGCCGACACAATGCGCTCGCCGTCGAGCTCGAGAATATTTTGCATCACCCCGTGCGTAGCCGGATGCGTAGGCCCCAGGTTTAACGTGGTGGTCGTTTTCTCTATCGATCCTTCGGGCAGTTTGATGTGTTCGCTCATACGGTTGCCCCAGCGGGGCGTTTTAGATTTGTTTAGCCGCGGCCAAACATTTCGTCATCTTTATCGATTCGGGTTTGATCTTCTAGCGGAAACTCCTTGCGCATGGGGAAGTAATCCATCTCGTCGACATTAAGGATCCTTTTTAAATTAGGATGGCCCGTAAAGTTGATCCCATAAAAATCGTAGGTCTCGCGCTCCATCCAATTGGCCGAAGAGAATAATCCGGTGGCAGTATATACATGGGGCTGTTCGATTGCCGTAAATACTTTAAAGCGAAGCCGAATGTTCTCTTTGAGATTATGCAAATGATAGACCACCGCCAACTCGCGTCCCTTTTGATCGGGATAATGAACGCCGGTCAGATCGGTCAAAAAGGTGAACCCTAATTGTGGTTCGTCGTAAAGAAAATTTAGCACCTTAAGGTTGATCTCCTTGGGTGCTTCGAATTGCAGCATGTCATACGAGGTGCTGAAGCCGCTGACCTGTTCACCGAACTTTTCGGTAAGCCGTTGTTGTATGATCTCGTTGGTAAGTGACATGCTGTTTTGTTTGCGGCCCGCTCACTGCTGTTTGCGGAACCTTATTGAATACCGTAGCTCTCCAATAGTGCTTTGTAATTTTCTGAATTGCGACGACGCAAACTCTCTTTGCCGACCAGGTCCTGAATACGAAGTACCCCATCGATAATCGCCTCCGGACGCGGAGGACAACCGGGCACGTACACATCCACAGGTACTACCTGGTCTATGCCCTGCAACACACTATACGTATCGAAAATGCCACCACTACTGGCACAGGCGCCCACCGCAATTACCCAGCGAGGTTCGGCCATTTGCAGGTACACTTGCTTTACGACAGGGCCCATTTTTTTTGCGATGGTTCCCATCACCATCAACAGATCGCATTGGCGGGGAGAGAAACCCACTCGCTCCGATCCAAAGCGCGCTAGATCGTAATGCGACCCCATCGTGGCCATAAACTCGATGCCGCAGCAAGAAGTAGCGAAGGGCAAAGGCCAAATGGAATTTTTTCGGGCCAATCCGATAACAGAGTCAAGTGAGGTGGCGAAGAATCCTTCTCCCTGGTGCCCGTCGGGCATGGGGGCCATGCTGATATCTGCCTCCAGCGGCTTTTGAATAAGATTGTAAGAAACCGGACGACTCATATTCCAATCATTTTATAAGATAACAAGCACTCACGTCGAATGTTGTTGCAATAGGGTATCAGTCCTCCCATTTTAAGGCTCCCTTTTTGATGATGTAAATAAATCCACAGAGAAAAAAACCAACAAAAAGAGCAACTGCCCAAAATCCATCCCAGCCCAGGCCTTTGAAATTGACCGCGTACGGATAAAAGAATATCACCTCCACATCAAACAACACAAAGAGAATAGCGGTAAGAAAATATTTGATGGCCATCGGCTGACGGGCATCGCCATGCGATTCAATTCCGCTGGTAAAATTTTGGAGTTTGTCACTGGTCTTGCGACGGGGCCCCAGCAAATGCGTGGCGACCATCAAAAAAGCAACCAGCCCGACGGCGATCAACACCTGCAGGGCCAGCGGCAAATAGGTAGAGGCAGTAGAGGCCGTTGAGCCCATTTGCAACCAGTAAATCATGCGCTGTTTTTTCTGGGCGCAAAATTAAGGTGCAGCGACCACAAAAACGCTAAGAGAATCAAGCGAAACGGCACGATTTAACGCATTGCTTTTGGGTGCCGCCTCGGGTTTGGGGGTCTGGTCTGTTTTTGGAGCATTGTCGGGCTTGGGAGCTGCTGCTTTTTCAAGCACGGTAATATTTTGCTGAATGGCTGCATTAGTAGGGTCCAGCGATAACATCCGACGTAAATAAATAAGCGCTTTGTCTTTGTCTTTCAATACGTTAGCACTATACGCCGCCAAATAACCGGCCACTCCGATTATGGTCTTTTTATTCTTTACGGTATCCTTTTCGAGAATCTCCAGATACTTCTCTGCCCAGGGTACGGCCGATCCCAACTCCATGCTGGTGTCAATAGCGCGTTGAATATTATATTTCATCATATATCCAAAGGACTCATCGGGATATTTGGTAACATAGACACCAAACAGGCTGTCGGCTACTCCATACGACTTGCCCTGGTAGTAAGCAAAGCCTGCGTCGAAGAGATCGCGCTGACTGGGATTGGTCTTGGTGGTCAAGATCAGGGTGCGCAGATCTCCTTCGATAATACGGCTAAGGCTATCGCCTTTGGCCTTGAAGCGATCGGCTCCTTTTTTAAGCAGATCTACTTTTAGATTGACCAGCGTATCGACGCGGGTAGACTGCAGGTACGTTTCAAAGACCTCGGCGGGCGTACCTCCGGTCTTATCGATAATGTCGGCCCGCAATTGATAGTCGTAAAGAGCTACCCCATCCATTTCGTCGCCGGTACGTCCAAAGAACTGGTCGCTGTATTTCTTTGCATTGGCAAAGGCAGCGCTGGCCGCATCGGCTTGTTGCTGTTTGGCGAGCGTATCGCCCTGCTGGTAGTAGGCATCCGCCAGCAAACGATACACGCGGGGTTTTGTGGCGGCACCCAAGGCTGCTATCACCTGCTCAGACTTGGCAATGGCGCAGGCAAAATCGCCACGGGCCCAGCACAATTGGGAGTAGAGAAACTCATCTTGTATGTTCTTTTCGGGCTGTTTGGTCTCGATATATTTTTGCAATTGTATCTCGGCCGTTGCATAATCGCGACGGTAGAAATAATAATAAAACAACTCGTAGTAAGCCGGTGTAAAGCGGGCATCCTTTTGAACGCACTCATTCAAATATTGTAACACCAGCTCCCAGTTCTTTTGTGAATCGAATAAACGCGCCAGCCGGTAACTGGCCAATGCATAACCGGAATTCAGCCGAAGAGCCTCCAGATAATTCTGATACGCCTCACCTCCACCCTCGCCGGGACGGGCCTTTCGAACGGCGTTGCCCAAGAGCAAGTACATCTCGGCATTCTTATCTCCTTTCTCGATTTGCGCGCTCATCTTGGCGATCGCATAGTTAAGATCGCCGCCCTTGGCCTCGATATTGGAACGAGAAACGGCATTGAGAATATCGATATTTTCTCCCTTGCGGGTGCGGCTCATGGTCAGAGCCGATTCGAATTTCTGACGAGCTTCGTCCTTTTTATTCTCAAGCAGATCGGCGTGACCGGCCCCCACCATTACCAATGGGGAGTTGGCAGCAACTTGCAGGGCTTTGTCGTACCAGGCGCGGGCCACAGCAATTTTTTTAACCGAATCCTGTTCGCGCTCAATGGCCGCTTGCCCGCCCCAATACAACGCATCGGGGTCGGCAGGATTACCTTTTAAGATCTGCTGAAAAGTTTGTTCTGCCAACTCAAAACGCTGAGCAAAAAGATGGTTCTTGCCATCCTGTACCGTTTGTGCATTACCGATAGCAACTACACCAACACCGATCGCAAGCAAAAAGAAAATTCGTTTCATCGTCAATTGAGGTTTCACTTTAAGGGCTGTAAATATATTATAATTAGTTATTCAACCACACGGACCGGACGAATACCCAGTCTTTTCTGGGCAGGGGCCAAATAACCCCTCCTAAAAATGATCTGTCCGATCTCCCCACTCACAAAATGCGCAAATCCGGTAGCCAGTCCGCGGTGTCTCTCTTTTAAAATATAGACCAGGTCGCGCACCATAGGATACCGCTTTACATAGATATTGGCCTGGTAAGCTTTTACATAAGAGCCCTTAAGGTCGGTGCTCTCGATGTGCGCTACTTTGACCTTTTTCAAAAAACTAAGCTGGGCAGAGTCTTCGGGATTGCCCACCCAACCCACTCCTACAAATCCGATCGCATTCCTGTTCGAGGCTACATAATCGATAACGCCTTCGCTACTGCGCGCGGCCAATGCCTGATCGGTAAGAGCTTCTCCTTTCAATACTGAATCTACAATAAATCGCACTGTACTCGTTGCTTTTACGCCGTCAAATACGGGTATTAACTTTTTATTATACTTGCTGGTCAATACCTGTTTTATCTCTTTCATGGTAAAGATGGTGTCGGAAGATTCGGGATGCACCACCACGGCGATCGCATCACGCGCCACCACCAAGCTTCGGGCGTTTACCTTGAGCGAGTCGGCCATCAGAGCCCGCTCCTCGGCAGAGGGACGCCGCGTGACCAACACCATTCGAACGCTATCGTTGAGCAGATCGCGCAGGCAATCGGCCTCTGTCTTATAGTCGACGGTAATTTTTGTGCCGGGATGATTCGACTCGTACACTTGCACCAACTCATCCACGATGGGTTTGAAGGTCTCGTCGGCACTCACGCGAACCGATCCACGGTCGGGCGTGTCGGGCAATGCATTTCGCTGCTCCTCGTACGATTTACATCCCCATACGATCAAACACAGGCCAACAATCCATACGGCTACACGTTGCAACATGCCTTCTTATTTTACGGGTTTGCGTTAGTTCCTCTATATATGCGCCATCCTCCATAGAGCAGGCAAACTGCTCCAAAAATGCGATCGGTAAGGTCGGGGGGGAAACGCAGGTTTACCTCTAGGCTAAACTGGCTTCGCAGCAAAAAGAACAGCCCCGCCAGCAAAAACATTCCGCCCATGCTGTACTCCCTTACTTTTCTTAGTTGGGAGCGATGCGCCTGCTTTTGTTTTTCGTATTCCTGAAACATAGGTGGCAAATTAGCCAAATTTTTAGCTCGACTGCCAAGTTAACTTAACCTTTACTTACAGCGCGGGGCGAAACACAGGGCGGGTTATATTTGCAAAGCAGGAAATGCCTGCTTAATACGCTGTTCTATGGCCAAACCCAGCCTTCCGCCCGGCACCCGCGATTTTTCGGCCGAGGTGGTTCGAAAAAGAAATTATCTGTTCAACACCATTCGCGCCGTGTTTGAATGCTATGGGTTTGGTCCCCTCGAAACGCCCGCCATGGAACAACTCGATACC
>JBILFN010000059.1:0-10604 GCA_044351575.1 Chitinophagaceae bacterium | reverse complement strand
GACCCCGGAGGCTAAACAAACCATCGAGCAACTGGGTCTCCTCTTCAAAGGCCCCATGGAAACGCCCAAGGGCAAAGGCGTAAAAAGTATCAACGTAACGGCTCGTAAGACCTGGAATACCTATGCCAACAAGCGGGTCTTTACCTCCTTGCACGGGGTAGATACCGTATTTAGCAAAGCCGGCATCCCCATTAATATTACGATCGTTCGCGAAAACATAGAAGATACCTACGGAGGAATCGAACACATGCTCACACAAGACGTGGCGCTGTGCCGTCGCTTTATTACCAGACCAGGTACTCTGCAGGTGATGCGCTATGCCTTCGAAATGGCCAGCAAGAAAAATGCGAAACGAATCAGTTGCGGACACAAGGCCAATATCATGAAGATCACCGATGGCCTGTTTTTGGAATGCTTTTACGAAGTAGCCAAAGAATACCCGCACCTAAAGGCCGATGATATTATTGTAGATGACCTTTGCATGAAACTCGTTACGCGCCCCGACCTGTTCGATGTGGTCGTATTACCAAACCTGCAAGGAGATATTGTATCCGATCTTTGCGCAGGGCTTGTGGGCGGGTTGGGCTTTGCCCCCTCTGCCAACATTGGCGATCACATTTCGATCTTTGAGGCCGTGCATGGAACGGCTCCAGACATTGCCGGAAAAAACCTGGCCAATCCCACGGCACTATTACTGAGTGGACTGGCCATGTTGCGCCATGTGGGTCTTTACGAAAATGCGGCCACTATCGAAAACGCACTGCGCTATACGCTCGAAAGTGGCGTACACACGGGCGATTTTGGCGATAAGAGCACCCCCTCCGTAAACACCATAGAATTTGCGGACGCTATCATTGGCAATTTTGGAAAAAAACCTCAACAGGGCGCCGTGGACTACACAGGCAATGGCAAAGCCTACCAGCCTGCCGCTGCCATCGAACAACACCCTATGCTGGAATCCATTGTTCAAAAAAGCGAGGCGATCGTAGGGGCCGACCTTTTTGTACAAAGCAACCACCAACCCTCCGCGCTGGCTGCACTTTGTCAACAAGCGACTGGCGAAAAATTCAAACTGATCATCATCAGCAATCGCGGCACACAAGTATGGCCTACCGGTTCGGTGTATACCAACCTGGTCAATCAATACCGCGTTCGTTTCGAAAGCATCGATGGAAGTTCACTGCAACAAGCGGATATTATTGCCCTGTACGAGCGAGCCAGCCAACTGCTTAAAGTTTGTTCGGTAGAGCTGCTCCACCAATGGGGCGATCAAAAGGCCTATAGCCTGGCGCAAGGTCAGTAAACTTTATACCCCTGCTTTTGCAGGTACTGCTTTACTTTAACGCGCTGGTCTCCCTGCACGATCAATTCGCCGTCCTTGACCGAGCCACCCGTGCCACAGTAATTGCGTAGCTGTTTGCCCAGGGCTTCCAGATCTTCTGTTTTACCAACGAAACCCGTTACAAGCGTTACTGCTTTGCCGGCCCGTTGCTTCGTGTCCAGTAAAATACGCAGGCGTTGCTCACCAGGCAATGGCGTTTCGGTCTGCTCATCTGGTTCGGGTTGATAGGAAAAATTTGGATCGGTACTATAGACAAACCCGCGTGTATCCGCTTTATTTTTTTTTGACATGCTTAGATCGGATGGGTAAATAAAGAAGCCTTTAAACTCAGATCGATACTTTTTGCCTGGTGAATAAGGGCGCCTACACTGATAAAATCGACGC
The DNA here is from genome assembly GCA_044351575.1 of Chitinophagaceae bacterium. Taxonomy (GTDB): domain Bacteria; phylum Bacteroidota; class Bacteroidia; order Chitinophagales; family Chitinophagaceae; genus JJ008. Next base: position 8,878 of record JBILFN010000059.1, on the reverse strand, counting down.
CGGTGTCGGCATACTGTCTGATATTTTCTTTGGTGATGCCTCCGCTGGCCTCGGTCTCGAAGATGCCCGCAGGCGCATGGGACTTTATATAAGCCAATGCTTCGCGCAATTGCTCCGGAGAAAAATTATCGAGCATAATGCGCTTTACTTTTTGTGCGCCGTAACTGACCACTTCGGCCACTTCTTGCAAAGAGCGTGTCTCTACCTCAATGAGCAGCGAAGGCTTTTTTTCTTGTACATACTGCCAGGCCCTGTCTATGGCGGTGCTAATGCTGCCACAAAAATCAATATGATTATCTTTTAGCATGATCATATCGTAGAGTCCAAAGCGATGATTGAGAGCGCCGCCAATACGCACGGCCTCTTTTTCGAGCAGCCTGAAATTGGGGGTGGTCTTACGGGTATCCAGCAGACGGGTGTGCGCGCCCTGTAACAGCGTTACATATTCGCGCGTAAGGGTTGCGATCCCGCTCATACGTTGCATGCAATTGAGCACGATCCGTTCGCATTGCAAGATCACTGCCGCAAAAGATTCCACTTCGAAAGCTATATCGCCAGGCTGCACCCGGTCTCCGTCCTTAACGTAAGCAATAAACCGGGCATCGGGATCTTTCAGTAAGAATATCCTTTTGGCCACGTCCATGCCCGCTATTATGGCCGACTGCTTTACCTTCAACACCGCCTTCCCTCTGGCCGTTGCGGCAATACAAGAAAGCGTGGAGTGATCGCCATCTCCCAGATCCTCTTCGAAAGCCTGCTGTGCAAAGCGTAAAAATAAATCGGGATCCATTGCGTAAAATTAGCGCTTAATCCATGGTTTGAATACGAAGTTCGCGTACGCCCTCTTTGGGGCCGGCGGGCGACATAAACACATTGACCCGAAATTGCCCCTTTTCGGTAAGCAGGGTTCCTATGGCAAAGGCCCCGCCGGGTGCATTACCGCGGTGCTTCAATTCAAACCCGGTAACAGGATGAGTCGAAAAAAATTTAGAGATCGCTGCCTGCGCTTGCGCCTTACTTAATTGTGATGATTGATCGGGCAGGGTCAAGGTCAGTTCTTTTTGGAAGCGCCCAGCCAATTGAGTGGAATTTCCGTTCTTGAGAGCCCCGATCACCGAATCGAGCGCGTCTTGTCTGGTAGCCGCCACACTCACCATAACAAGACAAAGCAACAAAACGCGCCACGCGAGCATTTGAATTTTCATGATCACTAAATTACAGCATTTTTGGCTGTACCTTTGTTGATTAGCTACTCGCTATGAAAAAAACCATGTTGGTCATAATGGACGGATGGGGTTTGGGTAAGGTTCCCGCGGCCGATGCCATCGCTGCAGCCAATACCCCCTTCGTGGATTCACTGTATAATAAATATCCTCACAGCACCCTGGTAACTTGCGGCGAGGCGGTAGGGCTGCCCGATGGACAGATGGGCAATTCCGAAGTGGGGCATCTCAACCTGGGAGCAGGCAGGGTGGTATATCAAGAATTACAACGTATTAACCGGGCCATTGCCGATCGTACTATTTTCTCGAATCCGGTGCTGCTTGAAAGTATCGATTATGCACTTGCGCACAACAAGGCATTGCATTTGATGGGACTGGTCAGCAATGGTGGAGTGCACTCCCATATCGATCACTTAAAAGCACTGGTAGCCTGCTGCGCTCAAAAAGGATTGAAGAACGTGTTCGTGCATGCCTTTACCGACGGACGCGACTGTGATCCCAAGAGCGGACTGGGCTTTTTACAAGAGCTCGAGCAATACCTGCAAACGAAAGTGGGCACCATTGCCACTGTATGCGGACGCTACTTTTCCATGGACCGCGACAAGCGCTGGGAACGCATCAAATTAGCCTACGATGCGCTGGTAAATGCAAAAGGCAACCAGGCTATCAACGCCGTACAGGCGGTGAGCGACTCGTATGGCCGAGGGGTAACCGATGAATTTATAGTACCCACGGTTATCGTCAACGAAGCCCATCAACCCATAGCCACTATACAAGAAGGCGATGCCGTAATCTGTTTTAATTTTAGAACCGACCGTTGTCGCGAGATCACGCAAGTGCTTACGCAGACCGATTTTCCCGCGTTCGAGATGACGAAACTGTCGTTACACTACACCACGCTCACCGAATACGATAAAACCTACCAGGATGTAAACGTGATCTTCGAGACCGACAATTTGAACAATACGCTTGGCGAAGTGATCGCTGGAGCCGGTCTGTCCCAAATTCGTATAGCCGAGACAGAGAAATATCCGCATGTGAGTTTTTTCTTTAGCGGTGGCCGGGAGCAACCCTTTGACGGAGAAAAAAGGATCATGATCCCCTCACCCAAAGTAGCCACCTACGACCTGCAACCTTCCATGAGTGCCCGAGAGGTTACCGAGGCCATCTTGCCCGAGATCGAAAAAGCCGAGGCCGGTTTTATCTGCCTTAATTATGCCAACACCGATATGGTCGGTCATACCGGTATCTGGAATGCGGCCGTAGAAGCAGCAGAAATAGTAGACCAATGCGTAGCGCGTATTGTTCCCGCTGCGCTCAATAGCGGATACACGGTCTTTTTGACCAGCGATCACGGCAATGCCGATTTTCTCATCAACGAAGACGGCAGTCCCAATACGGCTCATACGCTCAACGTGGTTCCGTTGTTTATAATTGGTAAAGACGCTCCCGCCTCGGTGCGCCCGGGCAAATTAGGAGATGTGGCTCCGACCATTTTACATCTGATGGGGTTACCCATCCCGGCAGAAATGACCGGCACTGTCTTACTTGATTAATCTATTCGTATGTCAATCTTAAAAAAAATCGGACTTGCCCTGCTGGGCGTTTTGGTAGTGATCCAATTTATCCATCCCCAAAAAAATCAATTGCCCGTTGATCCGGAGCAACAATTGGTTAGTCGCTACCAAATTCCCGATTCGGTCAATGCCATTTTACAAAAGGCTTGTATGGATTGCCACAGTAACAATACACGTTACCCCTGGTATGCCTCCCTTCAACCCGTTGCGTGGTGGCTCGACGAGCATGTTCGAGATGGTAAAAAGCATTTGAATTTCGACGAGTATACCCACCGCTCGCTTCGTTATCAATTTCACAAAATGGAGGAGACCATCGAGATGGTCAAAGAGGAAGAAATGCCACTGCCCTCTTATACCTGGACCCATAGCGAGGCAAGACTAACGAAAGAGGAGCGCATTGCCATTACACGATGGGCTCAATCGATAATGGATACCATGAAGCAACGCTACCCCATCGACAGCCTTATTAAACCCCGTAAATAGTAGAATGTTGGTCTCCAACCGCTCTAAGCCGTTCTCTAAAAAGTTCTTGCTGACCGCATTCGCATTGCTATTTTTTTTCATATTGGCGGCACAATCCGATACGCTCGTTCAAAAAGATCTCGAGGAGGCCGTTGTTTATACCTCGAAATTTGCAGAGAAGAAAAAGAATCTGGCGCAGCCCATCGATGTGATCACCGCCAAGACCATCGCGCGCACCAATGCGCAGAACATGGGCGACCTGCTCATCAATACCGGACATTTATTCGTTCAAAAAAGCCAACAAGGCGGAAGCAGCCCCGTTATTAGAGGATTTGAGGCCAGCCGAGTACTACTGGTCGTGGATGGCATTCGCCTCAACAATGCCATTTACCGATCGGGACATTTACAAAATGTAATTACCATCGATCAGTTTATGCTCGACCGCGTAGAGGTATTGTATGGGCCGGGCTCTACCCTTTACGGAAGCGATGCGTTGGGCGGGGTGGTGCATATGCGCACCCGTACTCCGCAACTTTCACAAAACGGCAAGACTCTTTTTACGTCGCAACTGGTAACACGATTTAGCAACGCCAATCGGGAGCGTACCTTGCACAGCAGTCAACAGATCGGCGGTAAAAAATGGGGATGGCTGCAATCGGTCACATATAGCGACTTTGGCGACATGCGTATGGGCAATCGCTATCCCAAAAAATATCCCGATTTCGGCCGCCGCACCCAATACATCGAGACCATAAACGGAGTAGACCAACTTGTGACCAACGCAGACGACCGGATCCAAAAATTTTCCGGCTATAAGCAATGGGATCTGATGGGTAAATTGTTATTTAAACCCCGACCCGACCGAACCCATTTGCTCAACCTGCAACATTCCAATTCGTCGAATATTCCCCGATACGACCGGCTGCAAGACCGAAAGACTTTTCCGGGCATTGGCAATACACTTCGTTGGGCCGAGTGGTATTACGGACCACAGACGCGATGGCTGGCCGCCTACGAATGGAATGCAAAGAACGTAAAGACCATCGACGAGCTTCGCTTCAATCTCCATTACCAACATGTAAAAGAGAGCCGCTACCAGCGGGAGTATCTGGCCTACACGCAATTCGATAGTCGGCGTGAAGCCGTCAACATAGTAGGCTTTACGATCGATGCCAGAGAAAAATGGGGCCGCCACGAACTTACCCTGGGTACCGATGGTCAATTTAACAGTGTTACGTCAGTGGCTGATCGTACCAACCTGCTTACCGGTGCTATAACACCCATCAATACGCGCTACCCCGACGGGCTCAACCGTATGTGGCTGGCCGGCCTTTACGGACAACACTTGTATAAAAGCAATAATGGAAAATGGATCGTCAATGACGGATTGCGACTGCAGTATGTCGGGCTACATTCAACCCTTATCAATAATAACTTTTTTAATTTTCCCTTTACAGCTATTGACCAGCGTCAACAGGCCTTGACTGGCAATCTGGGGGTAGTTCATCTTCGCTCCAATAATATTCGTATCGCTGCCAATCTGGCCTCGGCCTTTCGGGCGCCCAACATAGATGATGCTGCCCGCATCTTTGAATCGAGCAGCTCGGCCCGTCAGCTAATTGTGCCAAATCCCGATCTGAGACCCGAGCATACTTACACCGCCGATATCAATTTGCAGTACAAGAACGAAAAAATAAAAATGGAACTCGGTGGATTTTATACGCTATTTCGAAATGCGATCTCATTAGCGCCCTTCCGACTAAACGGACAAGACTCGGTCTTATTCAACGGAATCATGGCCCGTGTTATCGCCAACCAAAATACCCGTAGGGCCTTTGTACGGGGCTTTAATTACCGCATCGATATTGCGCTCGCTGAGGAACTTCGCTGGGAGACCACTGTTACCACCACGTATGGACGGTTCATCAACCCCAATAAGACATTAAAGCCACTCGACCATATTCCGCCCACTTTTGGCCGCTCCGGACTACTTTACCAGCAAAAAGATATGACCTGGGAATTTTTTATCCTTTTCAACGGCACCAAACACATTGCGGACTTTAACCCCGACGGAGAGGATAACGGGCAATATGCCACTCCGGACGGTATGCCCTCTTGGTACACCCTCAATATCAGAACCGAATACCGGCTTCGCAAAGGGTTTACCCTGCAGGCCGGACTCGAGAACCTGCTGGACCGAAACTACCGCTATTTTGCCTCTGGTTTTTCGGCTGCCGGACGCAATCTTTTTGTGACCATCCGCCAAAATTTTTAACAGCGGCTGCAGCGATCTCCCTGTAAAATTGTCTTAAATTAGTGGTAACTCCTGTTCCATGACAGAAGAAGCCATCATAAAGGGTTGTATCAAAAATCAGGCGGCCGCACAGCGGGAATTGTATTTGCAGTACAGTCCCAAGATGCTGGCCGTTTGTTATCGTTACGCCCACAACCGCGAAGATGCCGAAGACATGTTGCAAGAGGGATTTATTAAGGTGTTTACCCAGCTGGCCCGCTTCGAGAATCGCGGTTCTTTCGAGGGATGGATCAGAAAGATCATGGTACACACTTGTATCAATATCTTAAAGAAAAATAAAAAGTTCAACGAAAGTGTCGATCTGATCCATGCACACTCGGTAGCGTTGAGAGAAGATAATATTCCGGCCCTGGTGCAAGTAAAGCAGATCGTGGAGTGCATTCGGATGTTGCCTACCGGGTACCGAACCGTGTTAAACTTATTTGCGATCGAGGGATATAGCCACCGCGAGATCGCACATTTATTGGACATTGAAGAGAGCACCAGCCGCAGTCAGTTTACCAGGGCCAAGGCGATGCTTCAGGAGATGTTGATACAAAAAAAGATTTTGCAACCAAAACAGGAGTCCGACTGGCTGGCAGCCGTTGCTCCGCATTAAACCAACCTTGTTTGACAAGGAATTGTGAAAGAGATGGATGGGCCGTTCGATCATAATGAGTTCGAGCATTTTTTAAAACAAAATGCTGATGCACATCGCTTGTACCCCTCCGATCGGGTATGGACTCGCCTCTATGCGCGTATGCATGGTCGTCGTCGTCGTGCCATCGCGTTGCTGGTATTGTTGCCACTGCTCACCGCTACGGGCTGGTTCATTGTAGAAAACACGGGCCATCGCACCACTGTCATTTCAAGATCCACCTTGCCCGCCTTGCCTGAAAAAAGATCTATTCTTGCAAGCGGCGAACACACAACAACTAAGCTTATAACCGAGCTTACAAACAATCTCGCTACCGATGCGGCACCTTCCGACGAAGCACCTGCCGACCTGCAATCTTCGCCTGCTGTTGCAATACCCGATACAGACCAGTCCACTACAAGAGCGCAGGCTACAACGGCAGCACCAATAACAGCGGTAGCAGAAGCAACCACAGCAGCACGGTCAACAAGGGCAGCTACGGCAACAACGGCAGTGGAAGCAACCAGCCTAGAAACTAACGCAATGCCCAATGCCGAGCTCCAACAAACCGAGCTCCAAGAAGTAGAAATCCAAGAAGTGGACCTCCAACATAGTGCACTCGAACCTACAGCGCTGCAACCAGCCGATGCCGAAGAGCGCTATCCCCTCGACATCGAGAGTGTGGTCAATAGTTACCAGCGGCAACTTCACCGACCCCGCTTTAGATGGCAACTGCATTTTACACCCACGGTCAGTTATCGCTCTTTAAAAGAAGATCAAAAGTTTATTGCGCAAGCCCGCATGAGCACTCCTTCTGCTGCTGCGGCCATGGCCAACTCTACCGACCTGGCCAGTGTAATTCGTCATCGTCCCGATATCGGCATGCAACTGGGTTTTACCGGCACCTACCCTCTCAGCAAAAAAATAGATTGGGTAACCGGACTTCAGTTCAATGTAAGCAAGTATGATATTGCCGCCTATAATTATCCCTCCGAAGTAGCCACCATAGCGTTAATGAATCCCTGGGGCGGAACCAGCACGGTCAGTACCATCACCAGTTTTCGCAGCAGTGGATTTCGCTCCACCGCCAACTGGCTGCGCAACTACTATTACTCGGTATCGCTTCCCCTTGGCCTTCAATGGCGGGTACTGGGTAAAAAGCAAACGTATTGGGGCATCAGTGCCACCGTTCAACCCACCTACGTTGTCGGTAACCGCTCTTATGTGATCTCGGTCGATTATCAGAATTATGCCGAAGTGCCCTACTTGATCAATAAATGGAACCTCAACGTTGGAATTGAAACCTATGCCCGCTTTCAGCTGGGCAAGACCGACTTTCAGATCGGCCCCCAACTACGCTACCAGGCCTTGTCGAGTTTTAAAAAGGGATACCCCGTGCAGGAATATCTCTACGATTTTGGCGTTAAGCTGGGTGTTCGGTTGGGCAAATAGTACCTACCCGCCTACTTCGGTTTAACCTAATTTTGCTAGATGAAAAAATGGCTTCTCGCCTTAGGATGTTCGCTGCTCATATTGCCGGCCTGTAAAAGCAATACTGAGCCCGCCAAGCGCTTTATCTCCATTCCCTCGCTTATCGAAGCACAGGTGGCGCATGTAGATACATCGCTTTACTCCATTACCCGTTACGATTATCGGGGTACCGATTCGGTAGCATTCGACACGATCTATATTTCGCGCGAACAATTCAGAAAAGAAGCACAAGCCTTTTTGACCCTTCCCGATCTTTCGCTTGCTGCCTATGCAAAACGTTTTACCGAAGAGAGTCGTTACGACGAACTACTAGAAAAGGTCATCATCAGCTATTTGCCCCTAGACACCAAGAACGAGGAACTACAAAAAGAGGAGGTGCATGTTAGTCCCAGTGTGGCAGCAGGCGACAAGGTTACCACCATATTGGCCAGTAAAGTGACCAATGACCGCAATGGCCTGCGCCAAGAAGAACTGCTGTGGCTGATCGATAAAAGCTTTACTATTGTTCGCACCACGCAACTACCCGGGCAACCGGCCCAACTGATCACCACCAAAGTTATTTGGAACGAGTAGCCCCCTATGACGCTTGCCGAGTTTCAAAAAATCGCTTCTACCCTACCGTTGCAACCGGGTATCTATCAATACTACGATGCCAAAGGAGAGCTGTTGTATGTGGGCAAGGCCAAACAGATCAGAAAAAGGGTCAGCTCTTATTTTTCTAAGCAACCCGATAATCAAAAGACCATAGAGCTGGTCAAACGCATTGCTACCATTCGATTTACCATAGTAGATTCGGAGCAAGATGCATTCTTACTCGAGAACTCACTGATCAAAGAATACCAGCCCCGCTATAATATCAATTTAAAGGACGATAAGACCTATCCGTTTATCGTGATCAGAAAGGAACCCTTTGCCCGGATCTTTCTGACCCGAAAAAAAATTAAGGACGGATCGACCTATCTGGGCCCTTACACCTCGGTACACCAATTAAGAGAGCTATTGGAGTTTATAAGACAGACCATTCCGCTGCGCACCTGCACGCTCGACCTGAGCGAGTCCAAGATCGCTCGTGGCAAGTACAAGGTCTGTCTGGAGTATCATCTGGGCAATTGCAAAGGACCCTGCGAAGGACTACAAAGCGCCCCGGACTACGAAAGCGACCTGCAGCAGGCCGCCCATATCTTAAAAGGAGAAC
>JBILFN010000137.1:0-3736 GCA_044351575.1 Chitinophagaceae bacterium | reverse complement strand
CCTGTCTTCGAAAGAGATCGCACAATTGCTCAACATTTCGGTTCGCGGTGTCGAGATAAGCCGTTATCGTCTGAGAAAAAAACTGAATCTCGCAAGCGGCGAAAATCTGTTCGATTATCTCATTCAATTACAGAAAGGGTAAAAAAAGAGAAGCCACACTCAATTAATGTCGCTACAATGAAAAAAATACTACTCAGCCTGCTTTGGCTATCTCCCTGTTTGCCAACGCTCAATGTGACCGGTCTGTGCGACCGGTGATCTTTGTACATGGGTTTCTGGCATCGGGAGACACCTGGTCGAATGCTGTTGAGCATTTTCGACTGGCGGGATATTGCAGCGATCGGCTGTACGCCTTTGACTGGAACAGCATAAGCGGTACCGGAAAAACTAATGAGCAGACACTGGTACAGTTGATCGATCGGGTGCTGGCCTCTACGGGTGCCCGACAGGTTGATCTGGTAGGACACTCGGCCGGAGGAGGACTGGTCAGAGGCTTATTAAAAGACAGCACCCTGGCACAAAAGGTGGGACGCTATGTTCATATAGGAAGCCGTAAATGGACAACCCCCTACGCCTGGTTTCCCAATGAACGATGCATGAACATCTTCTCATCGGGCGACCGGGTAGCAGGCAACGGAGCAGGTGCCATCGATGGGGCCGTCAATGTAGCATTGACCGAAGAAGACCATTATCAGGTGGCGACCAGTAACCGAGCCCTGACCGCCATGTGCAATTTTTTAAGTAGCGGCAACATAATGCCATTGGCTAAAAAAACGGCAGATAAAAAAGTCAGTATTGCAGGAAAAGCGGTCTTATTGGGCGATAACGCACCTATTAAAGAGGCTTCGATCACTATTTATGCGATCGATAAAAAAACAGGAGTACGTAAAAAAAGTGGAGCGGTCATTCAGCTCAAAACGGCGTTGAACGGACAATGGGGACCTGCCTTACTCAGCAAAGGAATACCCTACGAGATCGAACTGGCGCCCGACGATATCTCGAAAAAGAAGATCTCCTATTTCTTTAGTTCGTTTTACCACGACGACCCTTTGGTATACCTGAGGGGCATTCCGGAAGCAAGCCGCATGAGCGCATTGCTCGGTAATATTCCACAAGAAAAAGATCGGTCGGTGCTGGTCATCTATTCGGCCGCGGCAGCCATGATCGGGGGGCGCGATTCGGTAACGGTCAACAACGTTGCCATTTGTTCTCCAAAACTAACCCCGGCCTCCAGAACCGTCATTACCAGTTTTGTGTTTGACGATGGTGACGGCGTAAGCTCGGGCCTGGTACTGAAGCAATACGCATCGGCACCTTTTATTGGCGGGGTAGACCAGTTACTGCCCGCCGGAAAGCATCAAGTACATCGTATTTATTATAACGGACAAATTCTTCATGTTCCCGGTGTACCTTCGTCGGACAGAATTTTATTGGCCGTACTAAAATAAAATATTTTAATTCTTAAAAGATGACACTCTTATTCAAGCCTGCACTCTTCTTTGCACTATTCCTTGTTATGTGCAATGCTTGCCAAGCACAATCGTCCGAGACTCCCAAAACGGATACGTTGAAGAGCATGATATTTAAAGTAAAGGGAATTACTTGCTCGAACGATGTAAAGACCATTACTGGCAACATCGAAAAGCTAGGTGGAATACAGCGCTGCAAAGCGGACAAACCTGGAGCCACCACCAGTTTTGAGCTCTTCTACAACCCTGCCCGGGTAAGCGAAAAGGACATCATTGCCGCCATAGAGAACACCGGCGGGTGCGAAAATCCCAACGAAAAGCCCTACAAGGTCAAGCAGTAGCACCTTATGGCCCGGTGCATCGCCATACTGTTTTCTTTACTACCGATTATCACCTCGGCACAACGGGTAACGGGCAGGGTCGTCAACACGCGGCAAGAACCACTGGTCGGAGCTACGCTAAAATGGGTTGGAACCACATCGGGAACACGAACCGACAAAGATGGATCGTTCGAACTACAACGACCCCGCCCCCTAAACGCCAAATTGGTGGCCAGCTATGTAGGACATAGACCCGACACCATACTTCTTACCAAGCTACCGGATACTATCATTGTTTTCCGGCTCCAAGAACAGCAAGGCCTTAGCGAGGTCATCATCGAGAGCCAGCGCAAGGGCATTATACTCTCCGATCTTAGTCCCATAAAAGTGGAGCAGATCACGCAAACGGAATTGCGCAAATCGGCCTGCTGCGACCTGGCCGGTTGTTTCGAAACACAAACTACGGTACAGCCGCAAACCACCAATGTGGTCACGAATGCGAAAGAGCTACGCATACTCGGCTTATCGGGAGTTTATAACCAGATCTTGCTCGATGGATTTCCGGTAATTCAAGGACTGACCTACACGTATGGGATTAGTAGTGTGCCCGGTACGCTGGTGAGTAACATCTATGTAGCCAAAGGCGCTAACAGTGTCTTACAGGGCTTTGAAAGTATTAGCGGACAGATCAACGTAGAGACCAAGGAGCCCGACAATACCGACCGTCTGCTGCTGAACAGTTATATCAACAGTTTTGGAGAGAAACATCTTAACTCCAATTATGCGATCAAAAAGAACAAGTGGAGCAATTTGACCGCTTTTCACATGGTGCAACCGGCGGGCAAGATCGATCGCGATCAAGATAACTTTTTAGATCTTCCTCTGTTGACCCGCTATCTGCTCATGAACAAATGGAAGTATGGAAACGAGAAAAGCTGGGGATGGCATAGCCGCATAGGTATTCGTTTGCTGCAGGAGAACAGGATCGGCGGACAATCGAGCTTTGACCCAGTTACCGACAAGGGTAGCAACACCATCTACGGACAAGCGGTATCGATTCAGCAGCCGGAGGTATGGACAAAAACCGGGTATCGATTCAATGATAAGCATGGTGTAACCGGTTTTTTCTCTTCGTTCTATCAACGACAGCGATCCTATTTTGGAACGGTACGCTACCAAGCCCGCCAGACCAATGCATACCTGAACCTGCAATATGAACTCAATTACAACGAGCATCAGCTGAAGACGGGTATCAGCTTCCGATATCTGCGCCTGAGCGAAGACATCGATTTTACGGATCAATTTATTTTGAGAACCTATGATGGCATGTATCGAAGGAATGAAAAAATTCCGGGTGTCTTTGCCGAAAATACATGGCGACTTGCACAAGACAAGATCACCTGGATCATGGGAATACGAGGCGATCATCATAATGAATTCGGCTTTCAGGTAACGCCACGCAGCCTGATCAAATACGATATTACCCCCTCCACTATCGTACGAGCCAACATAGGAACCGGCTGGCGCACCGTAAACCTCTTTAGTGAAAACATTGGTCTGCTGGTAAGTTCCAGAGACATCCTCTTTGCTGAGGCGCTACTTCCTGAAAGAGCGCTCAACATGGGAATCAACTTTACAAAAAAATTCCAAGCGGCCTCACAAAAACTGTCGGGCCATGTGAGTGTGGACTTTTACAGAACCAGCTTTCAAAATCAGATCTTTCCCGACTATGACAGCGATCCTACCAAGGCCATCATAAAGAATTTTACCGGCAAGAGCATTAGTAACGGACTGCAAACAGAGTTACTATTGCATCTATGGAGTACGTTGGAGTTCAAAACAGGGTATAATCTTCTCGATGTATTTAGAATAACGGAGAGCGGCAAACAACTACTGCCATTCAATCCCAGACAGAAGCTTTTGACGACGATCAGCTACCGACCGGCT
>JBILFN010000136.1:0-3738 GCA_044351575.1 Chitinophagaceae bacterium | reverse complement strand
CCATTCGTGGATTTTGCCAGAAAGTTTGGACATTCCTTCGATCGTTCCAGTCCTGAGGCGATCGCTATATCGTTCAATCAATTGTTGAATGATGTAAAAGGACGCCCTGAGCAACACGTGTTGGAGCAACTGGGCATTCGTACGATGGCCAAGGCCCGCTACACAGCGGATAATGTAGGGCACTACGGACTGGGATTCGAAAATTATTGTCATTTTACCTCTCCCATTCGCCGGTATCCCGACGTGCAGGCCCATAGGATCTTATTCGATGTCTTGCAAAAGAATGTCGTACCCGATAAAAGGCTCGAAGAAAAATGTAAGCACACCAGCGAACGCGAACGAGCGGCCATGGAGGCCGAGCGGGCAGCTAACAAATACAAGCAGGTGCAATACATGAAGAACTATCTGGGCGAGGAGTTCGAGGGCATCATCAGTGGCGTGGCGCATTTTGGTTTTTGGGTCGAGACCATCGAGCATAAATGCGAAGGCCTGGTGAGCGTGGTATCTCTTTCTGCTTATGATGATTTCAGACATATCGAGACCGACTACTGTTTATCGGGTATGCGTAGTGGAAGAAAGTTTCGCATGGGCGATAAAGTTTGGATCAAAGTGATCGCAGCCAATCTCACCAAACGCCAGCTCGATTATGAGTGGGTGGTGGCAGGAGAGCTCGCTGCCAAAAAATCGGACGCCAAAAGGCCAAAAACCAAGAAATGAGTCTTATTTTGAGCTATGCATTCCTTTAGCGATCTGTCCACGCTTTTTAATGAACGATTTGCTGCAAAGCAATTTCCGGCCCAGCCCGCAGGCTTGTACGAGGCCACTGACTATTTTTTGCAGATAGGAGGCAAACGCATCAGACCAGTTCTCTGTTTGTTGGGTAACGAGTTATTCGACGACATCAGACCCGATGCGTGGTCTGCCGCTACCGCAATTGAACTTTTTCACAACTTTACCCTTATTCACGATGACATGATGGATAAGGCGCCTCTACGAAGAGGTGTTCAAACTGTTCATACCCGCTTTGGGAATAACACTGCTTTGCTTGCCGGAGATGTGATGATGATACAGGCCTATCATTGGTTGAGTAAGGTAAGCGGATCCGCTCAAACTTCGTTAATGCCCCTCTTTAATCGCACGGCTACCGAAGTCTGTGAAGGACAGCAGCTCGACATGGATTTTGAACAGCGTACCGATGTGCACTTGGATGAATACCTGCACATGATCAAGCTAAAGACCTCCGTGCTTTTAGCCTGCGCATTACAGATGGGGGCTATTATTGGTGGAGCCGGACAGCGAAACCAAGAATTGATCTATTCGTTCGGTTTACAGTTGGGGCTTGCCTTTCAGGTACAGGATGATTATCTCGACGCTTTCGGAGATCCGGAAAAATTCGGAAAACAGGTCGGAGGCGATATATTATCCAATAAAAAAACCTTTTTGCTCATTCATGCGCTGCAAGCCACATCATTATCGGATAAAGAAACGCTGCTTTCACTTTTACAGACCAACACACCAGATAAAGTGGCCCAAGTGCTGGCCATTTACAAAAATTGTGGAGTAGACCAGTGGGCTCTTTCTTTAAAGCAGCAGTTTTTAGATAAAGCGCTCGAAAATCTGGACCAAATTGCCGTACTCTCTGCCCGCAAACTGCCCCTTCGTGAGTTGGCAGCCTTTCTTATTCAACGCGACGTTTAATTCTTAAATTACCCAATGCTTATGTGGTCTTCGCTACTTCGTAAAAAGTCAATTGAATCCATTCGTGCCGCTAACGAAAACGGCGCACAACAAGGATCTTCGTTAAAGAAAGTGCTGGGTGTAAAAGACCTGACGTTCTTAGGCATTGCGGCTGTGATCGGCGCCGGGGTTTTCTCTACTATCGGAGGTGCCGCGTACCAAGGCGGGCCCGGCATCTCTTTGCTCTTTATCATTACTGCGATCACCTGTGGTTTTTCGGCGCTATGCTATGCAGAGTTCTCCAGCCGTGTACCGGTAGCGGGTAGTGCCTACACCTATTCGTATGTGACATTTGGAGAGCTGATTGCCTGGATCATAGGGTGGGCGCTGATCTTGGAATACGCCATTGGAAATATTGTAGTTGCCATTTCGTGGAGTGGTTATTTTAATAATCTCCTCGTTCATATTTTTAATGTTCATCTACCGGATTGGATGCTGGTCGATCCTGTAACAGCTGCCAATGCCTATCGGGAGGCAACCCAGGCGTTGCAAAGCGGCGCCATTACAGAACCCAACCTGCTTTCTTCGTATCGATTTGCAATTGAGGCCTATGAGCAAGCTCCGACCCTTGGGTCAATAAAGATCTTTTTTAATTTGCCTGCTTTTGTTATCGTAGCCCTCATTACATGGCTGGCTTACACCGGAATTAGCCAGAGTAAAAAATCGGCCAATGCCATGGTTATTTTTAAAGTGCTGGTAATTTTGTTTGTGATCGGTGCCGGCGCGTTTTATGTGGACACCAATAACTGGATGCCCTTTATGCCCAATGGGTTTTCGGGTGTCTTAAAGGGAGTGTCTGCCGTTTTTTATGCCTATATAGGGTTTGATGCTATCTCTACGACCGCCGAGGAATGTAAAAACCCGCAGCGAGATATGCCAAGAGGAATGATCTACTCGCTGTTGATCTGCACTATTCTCTACATTTTGATCGCGCTGGTGCTTACCGGTATGGAGAATTATGCATCCTTTAAGGGGGTCAGTGATCCGCTTGCCTTCGTTTTCGAGAATCGTGCTCCGTGGATAGAGAATATAGTATCTGTCAGTGCCGTAGTGGCAACCACTTCGGTGTTATTAGTGTTTCAGATCGGCCAGCCCCGTATTTGGATGAGCATGAGTCGGGACGGTTTACTGCCTAGCAGATTTGGAAAGATCAACGAGCGTTACCAAACACCTGGTTTTGCCACCCTGCTTACGGGTGTTATTGTTGGAGTAGGTGCTCTTTTTCTGCAAAGCGGATTAGTGACCGACCTGACCAGTATTGGTACGCTCTTTGCTTTTGTACTGGTCTCGGGCGGTGTGTTATTGTTGCCTACTATTCAGAAATCACCCGGACAATTTAGCTTGCCTTATATCAATGGAAGATTTTGGGTGCCGGCGCTAGTTTTTATTTTCTTTTATTTGACCAGCGATCGATTGGTCGGCGCTTTTTCGAATGTATTCAACGAGGGATATCAAGAATTGCTTTTTATTGTTTATTTCGTATCAGCGGTGTTGATCGCTTTTTTATCTTTTAGAAAGGAGTGGTCACTTATTCCGGTGCTGGGAATGTTATCTTGTATGTACCTGATGATCGAGATACCAGCTATCAGTTGGAGTTGGTTTTTTGCCTGGATGGGGCTTGGTCTGCTTTTATACTTTAGTTACGGCTACCGCAATAGTAATTTGCGAGGTGCAAAATAATTAGATAGGGGCTTCAGCTTAGTCTTTTGTAGTCAAAATACTACAACAAAATCAATTATTTTCTACAAGAAATTTTAGCAAGCAAAGGTAACTTGGCATGCATTTAAGAGCATGAATTTCGTCTGTAAGTCGCATGCTTTCAATGCGCTAAAATTAATCCTATGCTGCTTTGGCTCAAACGAATCGACA
Source organism: Chitinophagaceae bacterium (assembly GCA_044351575.1). Taxonomy (GTDB): domain Bacteria; phylum Bacteroidota; class Bacteroidia; order Chitinophagales; family Chitinophagaceae; genus JJ008. Next base: position 132 of record JBILFN010000136.1, on the reverse strand, counting down.
GATTCAATCTTTTTTATAGCCTTGGGGCTATCGTGATTTTAACAGGGGTAATTGCTAAATTCTTAGAGTGGGAATACGAAGATGAAATACTGATTACGGGACTTTGTACTGAAATTCTGGTTTTTGCTTTTT
>JBILFN010000135.1:0-3753 GCA_044351575.1 Chitinophagaceae bacterium | reverse complement strand
AAGCAAAAGGTAAAACGCTTTCTCGATAATTTTTTGTGGGTACGCCAGCGCTGCCGCGAGGTCGAAGAAAAAGACCAGATCCGTAATTGGCAGCCGCCTATTACTGGGCAACTGATTATGGACGTCTTCGGACTTTCTCCGTCGAAGCCGGTAGGAATTATCAAAGATGCCATCAAGGATGCCATGCTCGACGGAGTGATCCCTAACTCTTACGAAGCGGCGTACGATTTTATGATCAAAAAAGCGGCCGAACTGGGGCTGCGGCCCGTAGCTGGGCACTAACCCCTGCGCCAAGCCAGGCTCAAGGCGTTCTATTGATATTATTGTAGCTTTGCGAGCTATGCCGATACTAAAATTCAGGGCTTACTTCGAAGAGGACGAAACGGTGTACCGCGATGTGGCCATCCGTCCTTCGCAGTTCTTTAAGGAGTTGCACGAGACCATCCTTAAGGCCTATGAATTCGATAGCAAGCACCAGGCCACTTTTTTTCGAAGCAACGACAAATGGCAACGTGGCCGCGAAATAAGTTTGGCGGTTTACGAAAAAAATTACCAGGCTCCGCCCTTACTGATGGAAGAGACCACCATTGGGTCAGAGATCAAAGGTCCTAACCAACGCTTCATTTATGTTTACGACTTTGAGAAGAACTGGAATTTTCTGCTCGAGCTGATTCAAGTGATCAAAGAAGAAGATCCTGCACTCTCGTACCCTGTTATTACCCGCACCGAGGGGTTAGCGCCAAGCCAGTACGGAACCAAGGCGCTGTTGGGCGAGAAATTTGCCGATATAGAAGAAAAGTACGACCTCTCCGGTAGCGAAGAGGGCTTTGGCGAAAAGGACGAAGAGGGCGAGGATATTGGTTTCGATGAAGGTGCTGCTGCCGAAGAAGAGCCCGAGTAAGCAAGCCCCCGTGAATACATCCTCGCATAGAATAATTGTGATCGCAGGCCCTACAGCCGTAGGTAAGACCGATGTGGCCCTTGCTGTGGCATCGCACTTACAAGTGCCTATCCTTTCTTTTGACAGCCGGCAATGTTATCGCGAACTATGTATTGGTGTAGCCAGACCTTCTGCCGAACAGCTTCAGCAGGTACCCCATTATTTTATTGCAGATCATAGTGTAAACTCACCGGTCAATGCTGCGTATTACCAACAGTATGCCACGCAAAAGGTGGCCGAATTAACGGAGCGTTACGGACAGGTGGTAATGGTGGGCGGAACAGGTCTTTATTGGAAGGCGTTTTGGCAAGGGTTAGACGAGATTCCCTCAACGGATAATGCCATACGCAGTAGTATCGTATTACAATACGAGCAAAACGGAATCGGGTGGTTACAATCGACTCTTGCCACAGAGGACCCCCTTTATGCCGCCAGCGGCGAGATGCGCAACCCCCAGCGCATGATGCGGGCGCTTGAAGTGATGCGGTCTACGCAAAAAAGTATTTTGTCTTTTCAGCGGGGTATTACCAAGCACCAGCCCTACGAGGTAGTGGCAATTGGGCTACAGCTGCCCCGTTCGGAACTTAACCAGCGAATCGATAGGCGGGTAGACAAGATGATGGAGAGCGGATTATTGAAAGAGGTCGAGTCGCTCATAAGTTACAAAGAATTAAACGCTTTAAATACAGTTGGTTATAAGGAGTTATTTCAATATTTGCAAGATGATTTTTCTCTTCAGGAGGCCATTGCACAGATCAAGCAAAATACCCGTCAGTATGCCAAAAGGCAAATGACCTGGTTTACAAAAGATCCGCTTTTTAAGTGGTATACGCCCGATCAGGCACAAGCGATAATCGAATCGCTTTAGGCCATCAGCTGCCTTTTATACAACTGGATGGTGTTGGCTAAACCCAGGTAAAGTGCATCACAAACCAGGGCATGGCCAATGCTTACCTCTTGCAGCCAGGGAATGGCTTTAGAAAAAAAGTGAAGGTTATGCAGGTCCAGATCGTGGCCTGCGTTAACGCCCAGCGAACAATCCCGGGCTATTGTTGCTGCTGCCACGTAGGGCTCAATGGCTTCGCACCCTTTGTGTAAACTGTACTGTTTGGCATAGTGTTCTGTGTATAATTCAACACGGTCTGTGCCGGTGTCGGCTGCAGCCTTTATCAACTCGGGTACGGGATCTACAAAAATGCTGACCCGAATGCCTGCAGATTTAAAAATGGCGATGGTCTCTCTAAGGTAATCGCGATGTTTGAGCGTGTCCCACCCGTGATCGCTGGTAATTTGTCCCTGTTCATCGGGCACCAGTGTTACCTGGTCGGGGCGTGTAGCCAGCACCAGGTCTATAAATTTTTGTTCGCGGCAATTACCCTCGATGTTGAATTCGGTGGTTATGATCTTTTTAATGGCGGTAACGTCGTCGTATCGAATATGTCTTTCGTCGGGGCGGGGATGCACGGTAATGCCGTCGGCGCCCATTTGCTGTGCGTCGATGGCTACCTGCACCACATTGGGGTTGTTGCCTCCTCGGGCATTGCGAAGCGTGGCGAACTTATTGATGTTTACCGAAAGCTTGGTCATAGATGCGTTAGATCGTCGAATAAAATAGTGGTGCTGCAAAGATATGCCTCTAGCATTCTCTCCAGGTATGATCGGCCAGTAACTGTACAGCGGCCACAAACCGTTTAAAGGGCAAGGTGGCCCCCCATTCTTTTGGAGCGACCAGCGAGAGCAGGTGCTGGCCATCTTTTTTCTCGTACAGGTAGTAGTGTTGTCCTATGTTAGGCGTAAAGGAGAGGCGAGCCTCGTAGATCTTGTGCGAAAGGTCCTTTCGTTGCTGAATCTCCTGCGCTTGCAGGGCCAGTAGCTCAATTTGTTTTCTGATCTGGTCGAGTTGCATGTTGGTCTGCTCTTCCATCGCCACCAGGGCCTTATGCTTGATGACCCCTTCTTCGGTGGGTTTGATCACAGCCCCCGACACAGAGGCTGCGTAGGGAAGCACGCTCATTTGCTTATGGTAGAACTCTACATCACGATACTCTTTTCCGTTCTCATCGAGTCCCTCTTGCGTAATGCGCAAATAGCCGTTGGGCATAATCTCGTGAATAATGCGGTACAGCTGCTCCGTCTTTTTATAAAAACAGACTTCGAAGGTGATCCCGTCTATCACCTCGGCCTTGGCCCCATCGGCTTGGCCCTCTTCTGTAAAGGCCTGTAGTTGCCCATCGGCCAGCAGGGTATAGCCGGCAGAAAAGGCCTGATTCTCGAGGCTTACCCAATTGTGAAAGATGCGGAGCTCCTTTTTATTGTCGGCGGCCTCTATGCGATAAATACCGCTTTTGGGGCGTTGTCGTTTCTCGTACGTTCCCTTTTCGGGGAACAGCTGCCAGGATGCCATAAAGTTATAGGCTTGAACCATACGTTAAACTATTACAAAAATAGACTCGAAAAGTTGCCTCTCTGTCTATCTTTATAGGATCGAACGCACATGAAAAAGCTGGTTGGACGCTCTCGCAATGCCCTGTTGGTGCTGGCCCTTATTGGCAGTCTGCTATTAGGTTATTTTTTTGTGCTTCCTTGGGTAGCAGAACAAGTGGCATCGGTAATACCCCGCAGTAGCGAGCAAGCATTAGGCCAAGCGGTCTATTCTGCTCTTCAAGAAGAGGGAGATAAAAAAGGTAGTGAACAATTGACCGCTTTTTTTGACTCCATGCATGTTGCCACTTCCTATTCGATTCGTATAGCCCTTGTAGAGGATAAAACGGTCAATGCTTTTGCGCTGCCGGGTGGACAGATCGTGGTTTACA
>JBILFN010000058.1:0-10807 GCA_044351575.1 Chitinophagaceae bacterium | reverse complement strand
GTAGAAGACGTCAGTCTTTTTGCGCCAGAAGAGCATCAGTGCAGCGTTTGTGGCATGGAGCAGCAAGATAGCGGGGGTTGCTGCCATCAAGAAAAGCAACTGGTCAAGCTAACCCAAGATCAGTGCCCGCCACATTTTATATATTTCAGCATAGCATCTGCCAGCGCTTTTGTACTGCCCACGCAGTCTCGAATGATCCTGGCGGAACACAGCTCTTCTTTCGCTGCCGATAATCATTATTATCATCCTCCGGATTATTCTTCGGCTCCGCTTTTTTTGCGCCACCGGGTTATCAGAATCTGATCTTTTCCCCTTTTATTTTTTTTGTCTACCACCCCCTTGTACAGACAGGCCATGCGGTGGTCAAACTCTATCATCCAAAGTTTATAAACAACATAGTAAAGTCTTAAAATAATTTTATGAAAAAGAAATATTTTTTCTCATTGGTCGTGGCGTCATTACTGAGCGTGACTTTGGTAATGGGCCAGAAAGTGACCGAGCGCTTTCAGGTATCCGGTAACTGTGGAATGTGCAAATCAAAGATCGAAAAAGCGGCCAAGGATGCCGGAGCCACCTCTGCCACTTGGAATGAGGACAGTAAAGAGCTGGTCGTAAGTTTTGCCAGTGCTAATAGCAGTGTGGCCCAGATTCAGCAAAAGATCGCCGAAGTGGGTTACGATAATGCCGGGGCTCGTGCCACCGATGCTGCCTACGATAAGTTGCATGGCTGCTGCAAGTACGAAAGAGTCGCTGCCGCAGCTGTTGCAGAGCCTGCCTGTTGTAAAGGCGGTGTTTGCTCCAAGTCTGGCGAAAAGAATTGTTGCAAGGACGGCAAGTGTACGAACTCTTCTAAAAAGGAGGATTGTTCTAAAGATGACAAATGCGCCAAGGGGTCTGGCTGCAAAAAGAGTTGTTGCTCTAAATCGTAAGCCCCGGTATGCTAAAATACATCACCATGTTGTTGCTCCTGGTTTGGGGGCAACAACATGGCTTTGCACAGTTTAGTCAAGCCAAATTGCAGGCCACCGGACTAACCTGTGCATTGTGCAGCAAAGCCATACACCAGGCACTTGAGAAATTGCCTTTTGTGCAAAAGGTCAATGCTCAGATCAAAGAGTCAGCTTTTGAGATCGTTATTAAACCCGGAGACGTAGTTGCGCCCGAACAAATTCGTATAGCGGTAGAGGATGCCGGATTTTTCGTTGGGGCATTGTACCTGACGCGCGAGGAATCTTCCTCTTTGCCTGTGCTCAATACCCCTTTCAAGGAGGGGAACAGCTACTTCTGCGTGTTGGAGGCAAGTGGTAAGGGCCAGCGCAGAACCTATCAAGTGCTCAATGAACGTTTCTTAACCGAGAAGGCCTTTGCCAAGGTCAATGCAGGTTCGCTGGGCGCCACCATGCGACAGCAGCCGACCTCGATCGATGGTTCTCCGGTCTTTTATCTTAAAAGTCAATAGACATGCTATCGATGGTCAAGCAATTTCTGGCATCGCAACCTAGGGTAGTCCTCTTGTTGGTTACCCTATTGTCGCTTTTGAATTTATCGATCCCCGCTAATGCCCAACCACATTTTCAGCAACCTGCACCGGCTTTGGTGTTACCCGACCGGACCGGTAAGCAGGTAGATCTGCGGGCATACCGAAATAAGTATGTGTTGGTAGATTTTTGGGCATCGTGGTGTCCTCCTTGTCGCGTCTTTAACCGAACCCTTGTAAAACTGTACAAACGTTTTAATCCCATGGGTTTTGAGGTCTTGAGCGTTTCGCTCGATGAAGATAAAAAAGCCTGGCTGCGTGCTATTCGAACCGATGGTCTTGTCTGGAAGCAATTGGTAGATACCTCGGCATGGAATTCGGCTGTGGCCAGTAGTTGGGATGTGCTGGGCGTGCCCAATAGTTTTTTGATAGACCCCGAAGGGAATATAATTGCCAGGAATCTACATGGAAACGAGTTGGAAAAAAAATTAGAGGAACTCTATAAAAGGCAAAAGCCATGATCAGTCAACTTTGTCGGCTTTTGCTGATCGTAAAACTTGTTTCTTTCACTGCGTTTGCGCAGGAGCTCTATGTGTTTACCGAGCCTGCCTCGGTAATGCCTGCCCGATCGTTGACCATTCGCTCTCGTACGCATGTGATGCCCCCGGGGGTCATGTACGATCGTATGGCCTTTCGAAATAGTCTTCAACTAGTAGCTGGTTTGACCGGCAGGTTAACCATGCGCGCGGGAGGTAGCTGGGGAAACATGCAGACCGCCGCTGCTAAACCAGAGTCATTTGGAATATACGCCCGCTATCGTATTCTCTCCAGCGATGATATTCATAGGCACTTTCGGTTGGCTACCTACGTGGAGGGGTCCTATACCTCGGCTCCTTTTCGCCACGACGAAGTATCGCTAATGGGAGACAAGTCTGGCATGGAGGCTGGTATTATCGCAACGCGGTTGACCAACAAGCTGGCCTTGTCCGCAACAGCTTCTCACACGCAGGTACTTCACGCTTCGCGTAAGAATGCGGCTCTTTTCGATCCGGCTCGTACGTTTCAAACCATGCAGCTGAGCTTATCGGGAGGGTATCTATTGTTGCCTCGTGAGTATAGGGATTACCGGCAAACTAATTTGAATCTTTATGCCGAGCTACTCTCTCAACGCTCGCTCGACAATGGAAAGTATTATGTGGATATCGCTCCCGCCATACAGTTGATCTTCTCGAGCCGAACCAAATTGAACCTTGGGTATCGATTTCAATTAAGTGGAGACATGCACCGGGTGGCGGAGAAAAGTTGGCTACTGACCTTTGAAAGCACCTGGTTGGGAGTTTTTAAAAAGAGGCGTTAGCGTTTGGTAAAAGCAGCGAAGCGAAATGAAAGTCCCACCGCCACATAATTGTCGATAGCCTGATCTGATAGGCCAAGACCGGCAGAGATATCCAACTTAACATCATCACTCACATAATAGGCAACTCCGCCATCTACGGCATGTGCCGGTTTTTCTCCGCGTATGATACTTCCGAACGCTTCTACATAGGCATACCAGCTTTTTCCGATATTCATGCCGGGTGCAATCGTGTAGATCCACGTAGCTTGGTTATTGACCCCGTTCCACTCTGCCCCTAGATTATACCCTAGCGAAGTTTGCTCGCTCAACGTGTGTTGCATGGTAAATCGGAAATTAGGTGACCAGCGCGGCGTGCGAAATACCTTGGATCCCAATGAGGGTATGCCGGTATGAAAGATCAACGAAGTGGCAGGTAAGAATTTCTTTTCTTCAAAAAGCGCGATCTTGCCGCCCACTTGAACCGGGAGTAATCCGCTGGCCTTTGACGGAAACCACGGGTTCATCAATAGCGGCTTGATGGTATTGAGCTCGGTAATGACCCGTAGTTCGAATCTCTCATGCAACCCGGCTTTCCAAAGAGCGGTTGGATGAACGGTTACTTTCGATCCATAGTAGCGCTCATTATTAAAACCGATCTCTGCTTGTATATATCCTTTTTTGGTAATGTAGACCGCCTCGGTTTGATCGGGTCGGTCGGTTTCCATTCGGCCATTTTGTTGCGAACGGGCCGATATGCTGATCAGGGTCAGACCCGCCAGCCAGCAAAAAGATCGTATTTTTAATAAGTAGGATTCTTTCATACTTAATAATCTTCGTTAAAGGTAGTGGTATATCGTTTATTGGCAAATGACCACATTCATAAATCAATTAGCATGGAGACCAACAGAAGGACCTTTCTAAAAAGTACGGCCGCATTATTTGCTTTATCGGGATGGACCGCCGCCGCCAGCGATCGTTCTATTCTTAGGCCTTTAGAGGAAATCAATTACCGGCAACAGCCCTTGCCCTATACGTACACGGCATTGGAGCCCGTTATCGACGCAATGACCATGGAGATACACTACACCAAACATGCGGCGGGCTATACCAAGAATCTGCAGGATGCTTGTGCGGCAGAGAAAGTAGATAAAGAGGTTACATCGCTCGCCACTTTATTGTCGCAGATCTCTTACTACTCCGAGAAGATGCGTAACAATGCAGGCGGTCACTATAACCATGAATTATTTTGGCAAACGCTACGAGCTCCACAAGACGCTGCAAATAATAAACCGTCAGGTGCATTGGCCGCTGCCATCGAAAAGAAATTCGGCTCTTTTGCTGCTTTCAAAGAGCAGTTTACCGACGTAGCCAAATCTCGTTTCGGTAGTGGTTGGGCCTGGTTATTGATGGGGCAAGCGGGCGCTTTGCAACTGGGATCGCTGCCCAATCAAGACAATCCACTTATGGATAGCGCTTCGCTAAAAGGATTTCCGCTGCTCGGTCTCGATGTATGGGAGCATGCCTACTACTTGCGGTATCAAAACCGACGCGCCGATTACATTGCCTCTTGGTGGCAATTGATCAATTGGCCGGTGGTAGAGCAACGCTATCAGCAAACCTTTCGCTGATCGCTGGTACATCTCGATCAGGCCTCTTCTGCATACGATGATACCGGCTCGCAGGTGCAAACCAGGTTTCTGTCTCCGTGCGTGTTGTTGACCCTCGATACTGTGGGCCAGAATTTATTATGCGTTACATAATAGAGCGGGTAGGCTGCTTCTTGTCGGGTATAAGGATGCGTCCACTGATCGGCCATTACGGTTTGTTGCGTATGGGGAGCGTGCTTGAGGGGGTTGTCCTTTTTATCGGCTTTACCTTCTTCGATCGATCGAATCTCGTTTCTTATGGAGATCATGGCATCACAAAAACGATCCAATTCGGACTTATCCTCACTTTCGGTAGGCTCGATCATAATGGTTCCTGCCACCGGAAAACTCATGGTGGGGGCATGAAACCCATAATCCATCAATCGCTTGGCCACATCCTCTGCCTCGATCTCGGCTGTCTTCTTAAATGGACGCAGATCAACGATAAACTCGTGCGCACATTGCCCGCTTTGATTGGTATACAAAATATCGTAATGCTGTTCGAGCCTGGCGCGCATGTAGTTTGCATTCAGAATCGCATACTCGGTAGCGGCACGAAGTCCTGTTGGACCCAGCAGGCGAATGTAGGCATACGAGATAAGTAAGATAGAGGCCGATCCATAGGGAGCGGCCGACACGGCCGATGCGGTGCCCTGGTGCGTATGCCCGGGTAAGTAGGGAGCCAGATGCGCCTTTACGCAAATGGGGCCCATGCCGGGACCGCCACCACCATGGGGAATGGCAAATGTCTTATGCAGATTCAAGTGGCAAACATCGGCGCCAATGAGACCAGGCGCGGTAAGACCTACTTGTGCATTCATGTTCGCGCCATCCATGTATACTTGTCCGCCATGCTCATGAATGATGCCGGTAATCTCCTTGACGGTCTCTTCGTAAACCCCATAGGTGCTGGGGTAAGTGATCATGATACCGGCCAATTCTTTACTGTATTGATCGGCCTTGGCCTTTAGATCTGCCATATCGATATACCCGTTGTCGAGTGCCTTGACCACGACTACTTTCATTCCTGCCATCACGGCTGAGGCCGGGTTGGTGCCATGCGCAGAAATGGGGATCAACATCACATTGCGATGCGGCTCGCCATTGGCCTGATGAAAGGCCCGGATGGTCAGCAGTCCGGCATATTCCCCTTGTGCACCGCTGTTGGGTTGCATACTGCAGGCATCAAAAGCGGTAATATCGCACAGGTAATTGCTAAGTTGATCGATCACATACTGATAACCCTTGGTCTGTGCAGCGGGGGCAAAGGGATGGATGCTGCTCCACTCGGGCCAACTAAGTGGCATCATCTCGGTGGCCGCATTCAGCTTCATGGTACAGCTACCGAGTGAGATCATAGAGGTATTGAGCGACAGGTCGCGATTCTCCAGTTGTTTGATGTATCGCATCATCTGGCTTTCGCTGCGGTGGGTATTGAAAACGGGATGCGTTAGATACGCGCTCTCTCTGCGCAGCGTGGCAGGGATGGCCGCACAGGCCTCGTTCTCTTCTAATGAGATTCCCGGGGCGATCGTTGCTTCGAAGCAAGAGGCGATGGCTACGATCGCATTGGCATCGGTCGTCTCGTCGAGCGTAATACCGATATCTCCGTTGTCGAAGTAGCGAAAATTGAGTCGCTGTGCCTCGGCTTTAGTACGAATTAGAGCTGTTTTATCGGTAGCGATGACTACCGTATCAAAATAATGCGAGGCAACCAACTTCTGGCCGCTTTGCGTTAGGGCCATGGCAAGTGTGTGGGTAAAGCCCGCCACGCGCATGGCTATGCGCTTGAGCCCGTCAGGTCCGTGATAAACGGCGTACATCGCTGCCATGTTGGCCAGCAGTGCTTGGGCTGTACAGATATTCGATGTGGCTTTCTCGCGCTTTATATGTTGCTCGCGTGTTTGTAGCGCCATGCGCAGCGCTCTTTTACCGGTTGCGTCTATGCTGATACCAATGATGCGACCGGGGATACTTCTTTTGAATTCATCTTTGGCCGCAAAGAAGGCGGCGTGTGGCCCGCCGTATCCGAGCGGTATACCAAAGCGTTGGCTGGAACCCACGGCCACATCGGCGCCTAACTCGCCGGGCGGTGTAAGTAAGGTAAGAGCGAGCAGGTCGGTGGCCATAATCACATAGGCTCCTTGCGCATGTACATCATCGATGAAGCTCTTATAGTTTTCGATGGATCCTTTTTCGTTGGGATATTGTACGATGGCACCAAAATAACTGTTATCGATCTGCGCCTGCTGGTACTGACCCGTTACGATCTCGATTTGAACGGGTATCGCTCGCGTGCGCAGCAAGTCGATGGTTTGCGGAAAGCACGATGCATCGACAAAGAACTTGGGCCTTTCAATATGGTCTTGACGATTAAGCGTGTTGAACAACATGGTCATGGCCTCAGCTGCAGCGGTGGCTTCATCGAGCAACGAGGCGTTTGCAATGGGTAGTCCTGTCAGGTCGCTCACCATGGTCTGGTAATTGAGCAGACTCTCCAGTCTTCCTTGTGCGATCTCTGCCTGGTAGGGGGTGTATTGCGTATACCATCCCGGATTTTCGAAAATATTGCGCAAGATGACCGAAGGGGTAATGGAGGGGTAGTAGCCTTGTCCGATAAAATTCTTCCACACCTGGTTTTGTTTTCCGATCTCGGCTATGTGCTGCAGGTACTGGTGTTCGCTGAGCGGTTGCGGCACATTGAGTGCCCTGTTCATTCTAATAGCGGCAGGCACGGTTTTATCGATGAGCGAAGAAAGATGTGGCTCGCCAACGGTGTGCAACATCTCTTTTTCTTGAGCGGCCGATCCGTTGTGACGTGCATTGAATTCGTTGGATTGTAACGAGAGCAAATTCATAACAATACAGGGTTAATGATATAGGTTGCAAAGGTACGGTCGCTCGTGCACATGCGACACCATTCGACATAAATTGGGGATAAGCCGTTAAGTTCATTTCTTTGCACAATGCCCAACGATCTTTTACATAACTGGCAAAAAAAGTCGGCAGACCGCCAAAAGCTGTATGGCCAGTTCTTGCAGAAGGTTCCGTTACAGCAGGTGTTGAAACATCAACCCGAATTACACCAGGAAGCCTTTGACAAAATTGATTGTTTACAGTGCGCCAATTGTTGCAAGGGCTACTCACCCCGTTTCAAGACGCCCGATATCAAACGGATCAGTCGGTTGCTGAAGTTAAAGGAGAGTGTATTTATCGAGACTTATCTGAAGGTCGATGAGGAGGGTGATTACGTGGTCAAGACCCTGCCTTGTCCTTTTTTGGGGTCCGACAACCGCTGTAGTATCTACGACAGCCGGCCTTCGGATTGCAGCCGTTTTCCTTATACCGACGAGGATGTTTTAGCAAAAAGAGCAAAGCTGACGCAAAAGAATAGCAGCTTTTGTCCCATTACGTACTATGTGCTGGAACGGCTTATGCAAACCATTCCAACACGCTAAGCAATCAAGTTAGTATTCAAATTTGCGCAAGGTGGGTGCCTTTAGCCAGGTAATGGCGGTGATCAGCAAGGTCATACATCCCCCAAAAATTACCGAAGGAACCAGCCCCATAGCGGCAGCGGCCACTCCGCTTTCGAACTGACCCAATTCGTTCGAAGAATTGATGAACATCGAATTGACCGCGGAGACCCTTCCGCGCATATCGTCGGGCACAAAGAGTTGTACGACGGTTCCTCTGATAATAACGCTTACACCATCGAACAGGCCCGATACCAATAGGGCAAAGAAGCTCAACCAGAAATTGGTAGAGAGGGCAAAAAGAAGGATGCAGGCGCCGAACCCTGCCACGCATATCAGTAATTTTTTCCCTTGTTTTTTTTGAAGCGGATAGCGCGTGAGCCAGGCAATGGCCAAGAAATTACCGAGGTAGGTGGCAGCCACCAGCCAACCTAATCCCTGTGGCCCTACGTGCAAAATATCGTTGGCAAAGGCGGGTAGCAGTGCCACCGCTCCTCCAAATAGAACGGCGAACATGTCCAGACTCATAGCTCCGAACAGGGCCTTTTGATGCCATACGAACCGAACTCCCTCCAGCACACCCTCCCAGGTGCGCGAGCTTCCCTGCCAGCTGACGGGCTTGGGTGCGATTTGCATAAAGAGCAGTATGGCGATAAGGTTTAGCGAGAGCACGGGAATAAAAGCAATGGTGATATTGGTGTATCCCATTAGCAAACCGGCCAGAGCGGGTCCGGTAACGGCGGCCAACAACCAGATCATGCTATTGATAGAGGCAGCTTTGACCAGGGCCTCTGCTGGAACCAGCTGAGCCAAGAATGCATTGAAGGCGGCTCCGGAATAGGCACGCACGGCTCCGGTCGCAGCCATAATCGCATAGATGCTCCACTCGATAATACGGGTACTGTACTCGGCACGCATCCAGTCGGAGGTGACCGTGGCCAGTGCCATCATCAGCAATAAATAAAGTGTCATGCAAATGGTCAGTAAGCGATGCTTGTTGCTTTTATCTACGCGCACGCCGGCCGGTAGCGCCAATGCAATGGCCGGAATTACCTCGGAGAGGCCCAGCATTCCCAAGGCCAGCTTGCTGCCTGTTATTTCATAGAGCCTCCACCCCAGCAAGACAGGTGTCATGCGCAATCCTGCAATAAATAAGATGCGTGCAACAATAAAGAGGGTAAATTCTTTGTTGATGACCTGTTTGAGTAAAAATTTCCCCGGGGCAGTTGCGCTCATGGTAGATGAATATAGTGTAATCCTTCGGGATAATCTGTTTCTATGGCCTCAATGATCGCTTGCAAATGATGATCGTTATGCAGAAAATCGGCCTCGGCCACATCTACCACCAGCGTACGGGTCGGTTGTTGGCGAATGTAGCTGCCGTAGGTCTCTTGTAATTGTTCGAGATACTCGTTGGGGATGTTCTGCTCGTAGGGCCGGTTGCGTCTGCGAATATTCTCTTGCAGTTTGGAGACGGGGGCTTGTAAATAGATGAGCAGATCGGGTTGCAGCAATTGTTGGTGAATTATATCGAAGAGCCGTTGATAGAGGCGAAACTCGTCTTCGGGGAGGGTTACTTTTGCGAACAGCAGACATTTGGTAAATAGATAATCCGAGATGGTCAGTTCTTTAAAAAGATCTTGTTGCTGCAATAGCTCCTTTAGTTGTTTGTAGCGTTCGGCCATAAAAAAGAGTTCGACCGGAAAAGCGTATTGACCAGGGTTTTCGTAGAACTTGGGTAAAAAAGGATTGTCGGCAAACTCCTCTAAGATCAGTCGCGATCTAAAATGGCGGCTCAGCAGTTGTGCCAAGGTGGTTTTGCCCGCCCCAATGTTTCCTTCGATGGTTATAAACTGGTACTGCATTGCTAAAGCCGCAAGATACTTTAATTCGTTGCCTGCTTTAGGAGGTCGCTGATTTTGTGGAAAAATCAATCGATCGTATTTACCGGGCCTTGATCCTCGGTTTGTTGCAACAGGGTTTCGATGGAGCAGCAAAAGGTAGGGTGCCATAGTCCGGCAGCAATCTCGGCCAAGGGTAGCAGGGCAAAGCGTCGACGGGGTAGTTCCGGATGCGGAATTTGTAGGGAATCTTCTTGCACTATCAGCTGATCGTACAGCAGAATGTCAATGTCAATTATGCGGGGTCCATACCGCTCTGCTCTAATTCTACCCATTTGTTGTTCTATGGACAGCAAAGTAGCCAATAGGGCTTGTGGTGTTTTTTCGGTAGCGATACAGATGGCCTGGTTCAAAAAAGCAGGTTGATCGATCTTGCCCCAGGGCGCTGTTTCGTAGAGGAGTGAAGTTGCAGTTACAGGGCCGGCTTGCTTGTCAATTAGTGCAGCGGCTTGCCGCAGTTGTTTTTTTCGATCACCCAGGTTCGATCCGGTCAGCAGATAGACAGTGGCCATAAAGATCAAAGATGATGAATTTAAAATACATTTGCAGCGATGTCCACACAAGCGTTGCCTCCTTATAGCCAATGGACCGCGTTGCTGGCAATGACCCGGGCGGCATTCAGGGCTATCTTCGCCAACCCGATCGCCATTGTCTTTAGTGTGGCTTTTCCGATTGTGTTTGTCTTGATCTTCTCTGCGTTCGGTTCGGGCAACACCATCAATTATAAAATTGCCATCTTACCCGGTTCCGATACCACACATGCATTTTACCAGGCCCTGCGGCAGCATCCGTCTGTACAACTGGTCAGTTACAACGATAGCACAGCCTTGCAACAAGCGCTGAACAAAGGAAAGCTCACTGGCACCTTGTTACTTACCAGAAGGACGACCGCCGATACCGCCGGAGAAAAGGTGCGGGTTCAATTTTTTTCTACTACTGCCAGTGGCCCTACCATTGGTCCTTTTTTAACG
>JBILFN010000057.1:0-10856 GCA_044351575.1 Chitinophagaceae bacterium | reverse complement strand
ATGGTACTGTTTACTGTTGACACTGTTTATTGTTTAAAAACGTATTAAAATGAACATTTACGTAGGAAATCTGAGCTGGAACCTCAAAGATCAGGATCTGCTCAATCTTTTTGCATCGCACGGCGACGTGGCATCAGCCAAGATCGTTACAGACAAGTTCACTGGCCGCAGCAAAGGTTTCGGCTTTGTGGAAATGCCTAACGATGACCAGGCACAAGCTGCCATTGCTGCTCTTAATGGCACTGAAGTTGACGGCCGTAATGTGGTTGTCAACGAAAGTCGTCCTAAGCCCGAAGGCGGCGGCGGCGGCGGTTACAAAAAACGCAGCTTTGGCGGCGGCGGCGGCGGTTACCGTGGTGGTAATGGCGGCGGCGGTGGCTATCGCGGCGGAAACGGTGGCGGTTACAACCGTGAGAGTTTCAACAACGGCGATTTTTAATGCAAGCGGTTTAGAACCGCTCATCATTCAATAAAAGCTGCAGTCCGGTCTCCTAGAGACCGGACTTTTTTTTGTTACCTTCGCCCCATCATGACAGAGAAGATTCTGATCCTCGATTTTGGATCGCAATACACCCAACTGATTGCCCGGGCCATTCGAGAATTGAATGTTTACTGCGAGATCGTTCCCTACAACAAATCCATCACTTTCGACAACTCCCTTAAAGGGATCATACTGTCAGGCTCTCCCTTCTCGGTCAATGAACCCAATGCGCCCGCACTCGACATCGAAGGGCTCATTAAGCAGGTTCCCGTTCTAGGAATCTGTTACGGAGCACAGCTGACCGCTAAGTGTTTTGGCGGAACGGTAGCCAAAAGCGATAAAAGAGAGTACGGCCGGGCCCAACTGCTCATAGAAAGTAACGACACGTTCTTGCAAGGGCTCGACAAGACCACACAGGTATGGATGAGTCATAGCGACTCTATCAAAGCCCTACCCGATAGCTTCGAATTGCTCGCGACCACCGAGAGCATCCCGGTTGCGGCCTTTAAAAAAAGAGAGGCCGATACCAAGCCTTTGTACGGTGTGCAGTTTCATCCCGAAGTCTATCATTCGACCCAGGGAAAATTACTGCTAAAGAATTTTTTGATCGGCATCTGTGGCTGTTCGCAAGATTGGACCGCCGCACACTTTATTACCGACAGCGTGGCTGCACTGCAACGACAGATCGGACCCCGAAAAGTGATTATGGCACTCAGTGGCGGCGTAGACTCCACGGTGGCCGCAACCCTCATACACCGGGCCATTGGCGATCAGTTGGCAGGCATCTTTGTTGACAACGGGGTACTTCGCAAAGACGAATTCGAGCATGTGCTGCAATCGTATCGTGAGATCGGATTGAATGTAACAGGCATCGATGCGCGCGAACGTTTTTATACAGCGCTGGCCGGCAAGACCGATCCGGAGCAAAAAAGAAAAGCCATTGGCTCGCTTTTTATCGATGTCTTTCAAGAGGAGGCAAAAAAACTCGAAGGCTTTGAACTACTGGGGCAAGGCACCATTTATCCCGATGTAATCGAGAGCGTTTCTGTGCATGGCCCGTCCGTAACCATCAAATCGCACCACAACGTTGGAGGCTTGCCTGCGCATTTGCATTTAGAGTTGGTGGAGCCACTTCGCTTACTCTTTAAAGACGAGGTCAGAAAGATCGGCCTCGAACTGGGTATTCCGGCCGAGATGATCGGAAGACATCCTTTTCCGGGTCCGGGTCTGGCTATTCGCATCTTGGGCGAAGTGACCGCCGAGCGCGTTAAGTTGTTACAAGAAGCCGACGATATTTTTATTCGGTCGCTGAAGTCAAAAGGGCTTTACACATCGGTATGGCAAGCAGGCGCCATCTTGCTGCCTGTCAAAACCGTTGGGGTAATGGGTGATGAGCGCACCTATGAGTACACGGTAGCTTTGCGGGCGGTGACCAGCGTCGATGGCATGACCGCCGATTGGGCTCATCTTCCGTATTCTTTCTTAGCCGACCTCTCTAACGATATCATCAACCAGGTACGCGGCATCAACCGAGTCGTCTATGATATCAGCAGCAAACCTCCGGCCACCATCGAGTGGGAATAATGTCTTTTCGCCATGAGAAGAAGTTGCATCCTCCTTGTTTTTTTGCTGGGCACGATCATTAGCGGTCCGCACACGTTGTTAGTGGCACAGCCATTGACCGCTCCTGAGAAAAAGATCAGGATCGCTCTTTTTGCGCCGTTGTACCTCGATTCCGCATTCGACAAAAATGACAATTACCGATACGGACCCAAACAATTTCCAAAATTCATTGTACCGGGTCTTGAATTTTACGAAGGGGCCCTGCTGGCACTCGACTCTCTGCGAAAACAAGGTATTACCATTGACCTGATCGTATTCGATAATAAATCGGCTAGTAAGACCATTGCCACGCAACTTAGCAGCCCGGCTTGTCAAGGAGTCGACCTGATCGTTACGTATTGCTCTGCATCGGAATTAAAACTTTTTGCCGCGGTCGGAAAAGAAAGAAAGATACCCGTGGTCAACATCAATTTGCCCAACGACGGAGGCGTGTTGCAAAATCCTTATTTAGTTTTATTGAACTCTACGCTTCCCTCGCAATGTCAGAGTATCTATACGTATATCCGCGCCCGGTTTTCGAAACAACAGCTGGTGGTCTTTCAAAAAAAAGGGGCACTCGAAACAAGGATCCGTTCTTACATCGAAGAGGCCGCCCGAAAACGAGGAGGCACACCGCCTGCGGTAAAGTTCGTAGAACTGACCGACAGTTTTACGGTGCAGCATCTCACCCCTTGGCTCGATACCCTCAAAGCTTCGGTGTGCTGGATAGGAAGTGTTGATGAGAATTTTGGAAAACGGATCAGCCAGCAACTGGTTGGACTGGCCAAGCAGCGCTACAAGCTAACAATAATGGGAATGCCCACCTGGGACGGAATCAAGGAATTTACCAAGACAGAATACCGTGGCGCCGATCTTTTATTCTGCACTCCGTTTTACTCGCCACGTACCGATAGCTTGAGTCAGTCCATTGAAACATTTTTTGGAAGTCAGCTTTATGCTCGGCCCAGCGATATGGTATTGAGAGGCTACGAAGTGATTTGGCGATTTTCGAAATTGCTGCTACGGTACCAAAAAGACATCACGCTCCATTTGGGCAGTAAAGAGTTCGCCGTGTTTCGCGAAACGGATATTCAACCCGTGATCATTCCGGCACAACCCGGCGTTATACAATACTACGAGAATAAAAAACTCTACTACCTTAAGTGGCAGGATGGTTTTCTAAAGTCCGCTAATTGATCTTCTTTTTGAGTGAGGTAACCTGTTGTTGCAAGTCGGAGACCACATTGGCCAACTGGTTCATATCCCAGCGATGTTGTGTGTTGGCCTTTGAAATAACCACTTGGGCTTGCCACATCTCCAATACTTCGTCGGTGTTGACGGTGTAAGGATGAAAGATGGGATTATCGCTGACCAGCGTAAGTTTATCGCGCTGTTTGGTACTTTTTTGTACGCGCTTGTACACGATACCCTCGTTCCTCGAGATAACGATACAGGGCGTATTCTGCTTGACCTCTTCGAGGTCATTTACCTTTTCTCCCACGATCACAGAGCCACTGGGGGTCGGCAGCATAGAATCTCCGATAATCTCAAAAGCCCTGTAGTTACCTCCCGTCAGCATCGGAAGTGTGAACGTGTTAAGCTCGTCGATAAATTCGGGATCGGCATATCCGGCCAAATATCCTGCCGCAGCTTTTACCGGCACAAAGGGAATTTCGACCGGGCCGGCATTCATCTTTAACGACCTTCTTTTGGACAGGTAATTGGCTTTATTATCGCTAAGGTCCTTTCGCAGCAGTTCGTCCATGGTCAACTTGAAAATATCACAGACGGCCTCGAGTACTTCGAACCGGGGCTCTGCGCGCTCTTCTTCGTAGGCGCCGAGCAGCGATCTTTTAATATTGAGTTTGATGGCAAACTCCTCTTGGGTCCAGCCGCGGAGCTTGCGCAGATACTTCAGATTTTGATTGGAAAGTGCCATACATGTCTAATTTATTTAGCTGCAAAATACTAATATTTTTAGAATTTCCAAATTTTTTAGCCGGCATTTTGGGATACGCTAAAAATCAAGGACTTTTACAATAGATGCGTACCCCAACAAAAAAAAAGCCCCGGAAGCCTTCAAAAGCCCGGGTAACCAAGGAAAAACCGGTTATTCTCATTACCAATGACGACGGCATCAGTGCCCCCGGCATCCGAAACCTGGTAGAATCTGTCAAGGACATCGGACACATCTATGTGGTGGCCCCCGACAAACCCCAGTCCGGTATGGGACATGCCATTACCATCGGAGAACCGCTTCGCTTGCACAAGACCCATCACTTTGAAGGCATCGACTCGTATGCTTGTTCCGGAACGCCGGTCGACTGCGTAAAGCTAGCCGTCGATAAAGTGTTGCACCGCAAACCCGATCTCTGCCTCAGTGGCATCAACCATGGCGCCAACCATAGCATCAACGTAATTTACTCAGGCACCATGTCGGCTGCCGTAGAGGCGGCCATAGAAAATATTCCCTCGGCTGGATTTTCGTTACTCGATTATAGTGTAGAGGCCGACTTTAGCGCTGCCCGCCTCTATGCCAGAATGGTGGTCGAAAAAATGATGAAGACCAAGCTGGGCCAACACACTGTATTGAACGTGAACATCCCGGCCCAAAAACCCGAACTGATCCGCGGACTCAAGATCTGCAGACAAGCCTATGCCAAATACAACGAGAACTACATACAACGCAACGATCCACACGGTAAACAGTATTATTGGCTAACCGGAGAATTCGTCAATGCCGACAAAGGAAAGGATACCGATGTCTGGGCCCTTGCCAACAATTATGTAAGTGTGGTTCCCGTGCAGTATGACCTTACGCACTACCCCTACAAAGATCAACTGGCCAAAAGCTGGAAACTATGATATTCACCAAAGACGATCAACGCCTGGGGCTGGTGCTGGGCTTCGTAGGTCCGCTGCTGGGGCTGGTCTTCTTGTACAGCTGGAAATTTCCCAGCTATACCTTTGTGGAGTTCCTTGCAAGCTTTGTGCAAGAGAATCGACTTATTACGTCTATTGGCTCACTCAGCTTACTCGTAAATGCCATTTTATTTACGATCTACGTCAATACCGAAAGGGATCGCACAGCACGTGGAATTTTTATTGTTACCCTTTGCTACGGCGTAGGTATTTTGTTGCTCAAGCTATTCAATTAACCCATGCGTTACTACGTGATTGCGGGCGAGGCCTCTGGCGACCTTCATGGAAGCAACCTGATAGCGGCCCTGCGTCAACAAGACCAACAGGCGGTCATTCGCTGCTGGGGGGGTGATAAGATGCAAGCAGCCGGCGCCACCCTCGTTAAGCATTACCGAGAACTGGCCTTTATGGGATTTGCAGAAGTGATCAAGAACCTGCCTACTATCTTTCGCAATCTTCGTTTCTGTAAAAACGATATTCGATCGTTTCGCCCCGATGTGCTGATCTGCATCGATTACCCGGGATTTAATTTACGTATCGCCAAGTGGGCGCACGCACAAAATATACGCGTTGTCTACTACATCGCTCCGCAAGTATGGGCCTGGAAGGAAAATCGTGTAAAAGAGATGAAGCGTACCATCGATCAGCTGTTGGTCATTCTCCCGTTCGAAAAAGATTTTTTTGCTTCGCGCTGGCAATGGAACATCGATTACGTAGGACATCCGCTGGTACAAGTGATCGATACTGCCAAACAACACCCGATTAAAGAACCGCTGTCCGACAAACCCATCGTGGCACTGTTACCCGGTAGCCGACAGCAGGAGATCGCCAAAAAATTACCGGTGATGCTGCAGGTGAGCGCCGCTTTTTCGGACCATCAATTTATCGTAGCCAAGGCACCGGGCACCTCCGATACTTTCTATGCCGATCTACTGGCCGCTTTTCCTAACGTGCAACTGGTCAGCGACCAAACCTATGCCCTGTTGCAACAAGCAAAAGCGGCACTGGTTACCTCGGGAACCGCCACGCTCGAAACAGCGCTGTTTGGCGTACCCCAGGTGGTCTGCTACAAAGGATCTTGGTTATCGTATCAGATAGGAAAGCGACTGGTAAAGGTTACGTTTATCTCGCTGGTCAATCTGATCATGAACAAAGCCGTGGTAACTGAATTGATACAAGACGAACTCAACATCACCTCTCTTACGGCAGCGCTAAGAGAACTTTTGTACGATAAGAACAAAAGATCGCAGATCGAAAAAGAGTATGCACAACTGCATCAATTGCTCAGCGAAAGTGGAAATGCGTCGTCACAAGCCGCCTCGCTTATACTAGCGGGTCTTAAAAGATCAGTTTGATCGCAAGCAGCACCAGACAAAAGATAAAAATAAAAATGCTGATGCGGTTAATGCCATGCATATAACCGATCCACTTATCGCGGGGACGATTCGGATCTTTGGGACGGAGATACAAGTATTCGGCTAGTTGTTTTAGTACGCTCATGGCATACAAATTTAAGACAATTAAAAATCAAAACTTGATTACATAAAGTAATGATCCTCCTGTAAGATTTGGAAGATTGAAGGTCGAAGTAGTATTTCCAGGACCATAAATTGTACCCGTTACTGAAAACAAAGCAGCATATGTTGTTCTACTGACCTCAGAACCATTACATACCAAATATCCTGAAGGAGCGGATGATCCAGCATACATTATAACAGCACCAACTGGTGGCCCCGGCGTGCTCCAAGAAAGTGTTCCGGACCCATTGGTAACTAACATTTGACCGCTGGTCCCATCAGTCTTAGGGTAAGTAACTGCGCCCGCTGTAATTGTACCACTCGTGGATACATTGGAAATAGTTGAATTGCCCAGCACAATAGTATTACTTGCCGAAACACTGGCCCCGTAGCCAATCACAATTGCATTAGTCAATGATGCAGAGGCAAAATCGGCATCATATCCAATAGCCACATTGAACGAGCCGGCTGTATTTGTTTGACCAGCTTCATAACCTACAGCAGTGTTATAACTTGCTGTATTATTGTATAAAGACCGACCGCCTACCGAAACATTTCTTAACCCAATCTCATTAAAGTATAAAGCACTTACTCCTACTGCCACATTTAGAGAGCCCGTAGTGTTTCTATTCATAGCAAATGACCCAAGAGCAGTATTGTATTCGCCAGTCGTATTATATTCTAAAGACACGGTACCAAACCCGGCATTATCTCTTCCTAACGTGTTACTTTGCAAACTATTTGCTCCCATTGCTACATTCTGAGCGCCGGTAGTGTTATTTGCAAGTGCCCAAGATCCAAAAGAAGTATTCATACTAGCGGTGGAGGTCCTTCGCTGGGAGTTAAATCCAAACGCCGAGTTTGAAGTTCCGCTACTCAATAACCCAAAAACATACTTACCCAAACCGGTATTTCCAGAAGCACTACTCAACGTTCCTGTTGACTCGCCGCCAATCAATAAGCTATTACTAAAATTAGTTCCCTCATACTTTACGTCCGAAAGATCATCCAGCGTACTAACCACACTCAACCGCCTCCAACTTGGACTAGCACCAGTGCCGCTATTATAGTAGTATCCCGGTATAACAGCAGTGGACCCACTACTCGCTGTGGCAGTATTATATACTAAGAGTCCTGCCGCCGGGCTGCTAACAGGCCCAGCCACGTTACTCGCGGTTAATTGGACTCGGGGAGGAAGAAATCCTTTTGATGAAGAGCTAATATCCAGCTGAGCGGAATTATCGGGACTGGATGTTCCAATTCCAACCTGAGCATTCAATTTCAGCATACAAAAAGACCAAAAAACCAGTATAGAAACTGTGCTTCTAAAACGCATATGCATGGGTGTTAAATATTATCTTCTAAAATAAGGGTAATATTTTATAAAAGTCCAGATACTTCTACCTATAAACCGCTCGTCAGCAACTGCCAGAATTCAAAACTTGATTACTGCATGTAAAACGGAGTGCTTACCATAAAGCCCGAATGCACTGCGATGGCGGACTCTGGGTAAGCCAATAAAAAAGTCCGCATTTTAAATGCAGACTATAAGTGGAGAATACCGGAGTCGAACCGGTGACCTCTTGCATGCCATGCAAGCGCTCTAGCCAACTGAGCTAATTCCCCAGGGGTGGCAAATATAGTAAAAATTACTCGCCCCAGATCTGGTCGTTGCCTTCTAACCAGCGTTTTACCTGATCGGTGGTAACCGACTTTGGTCTTTCGATGGGGAACCCAAGGGCACGATCCCAGCAAAGACTGGCTAGTACACCCAACGCGCGGCTAACGGCGAACAGTACGGTGTAGAATTCATATTCGACCATACCGTAATGCACCAGCAGGGCTCCGCTGTGCGCATCCACATTGGGCCAGGGATTCTTGATCTTGCCCATACTACCTAAGATGGGAGGCACTACTTCGTAGATATTCCAAACCGTATTGACGAGTTTATCGTCGGGCATGTGCTTCTTTCCAAATTCCATTTGTGCCGTAAATCGGGGATCGGTCTTGCGCAGCACGGCATGTCCGTATCCGGGCACCACCTTGCCACTGCTGAGCGTCTTGCGAACATACTCGGCTATCTGGTCTTTCGATGGTGCATCGGTTCCCAATTCGGCCTGCATCTCATAGATCCATTTAATCACTTCTTGATTAGCGAGTCCGTGTAGTGGACCGGCGAGTCCATTCATACCGGCAGCATACGAAAGGTAGGGGTCACTTAGTGCAGAACCCACCAGATGCGTGGTATGCGCTGAGACATTTCCTCCTTCGTGATCGGCATGGATGGTCATGTACAATCGCATCAGTTCCTGAAAACTCTCATCGGGGTAGCCGAGCATATGGGCAAAATTGCCGGCCCAGTCGAGTAACCCGTTGGGCTGTATATGATCGCTGTTCTTGTATTTACGACGGTAGATGTAAGCGGCAATACGAGGTAATCTCGACAGCAGCACAATACTGTCATCGAACGTGGGCAGCCAATATTCTTTTTTATTGATTCCTTCGGAATAGCGTTTTTGAAAATAGCTTTCGGTCTGTAAGGCCATTACCCCCACAACGAACATCGTCATAGGATGTGTATGCAGCGGAAGGGCATCGATAGCCTCAAAGACATGCGACGGCACGTGGCTGCGACGTTGCAAAATATTGGTCACATGATTGGCCTCTTCTTCGGTAGGCAACTCGCCGATCAGCATCAAGTAGAACAATCCTTCGGGCAACGGCTCTTTCCCTCCAGGCGCCTTGGGCAATTTTTGCTGCAACTCCGGAATGGAGTACCCTCTGAAACGAATACCTTCTTGCGCATCGAGCAACGAAGTTTCGGTAACCAGGCCGGTCATGCCCCGCATGCCCTGGTAAACTTGCGACAACTGCACTTCTCCGATCACTTTGTTTCCGTGCTCTTTTAACAAGTCTTTGATCTCTACGCTCAATGCATCGGCCTTAGCCTTAAACCGGTCTTTGATGATTCCCATATGACAATTTTTTGAAAAGGCGTCCTAAAAGATGGTGCAAAATTAGGCGAAGCCCACTCCTATAACAAAAATTAAGCGCGTAAGTTTTTATTTAGGCGTATTTCGGTACATGCGAAAGGCCACGAGCGAAAAAACCAGGTTGGGGAGCCAGGCGGCCAATAGCGGAGGCAGATCGCCCTTGGTGGCAAACACGGTCGAAAAACGGTCCGAAATAATAAAGACAGAGGCGATAATGATACCCAAGGCCAGGTGCATGCCGCTGCCGCCACGGGTCTTGCGGGTGGCGATGATGACCCCGATCAGCGTAAGCAATAAAACGCTGAATGCTCCCGACGTGCGACGATACCTTTCGACCCGCATGGCATTGAGCCCTTCGGTACCCCGCAACTCCTCGCGCCGGATAAAGCGGGTTAGCTCGGGGGTGGTCAACTTATCTTTCAAATAATCGTCGCGCCGCAGTTCTTCGGGAAGTACATTCAGGGAGAGTAACAATGTATCGTAAGGGGTCATTCGCTCTCCCATGCTGTCGAGACGGCGTTCGGTAACGCGATAGAGCTTCCATTTCTTGGAAAGCGTATCCCAAACGATACTTTCTGCCCGAAGATTATAGACCAGTCGATCTTGACTGATGCGCTCCAAAAAAAGACCCCGGGCCGATTTTGAAATGGTGTCATAATCACGAATACCCACAAAGGTGTTGCTATCGGTGCGCAAATAATAACAGGCGGCACAGTTGCCGTAATACATGTTCTTGGAGGGGTCGTTTCGGTCAAGGTAATTGGCCTGAAAGGTGCTGCGCACGATGTTGGCCTTGGGAATCCAGTAACGGTTACCGACCCACCATAGGGTGGCCAGCAATAAACCGCCGACCCAGTAAGGCCGTAGCAAGCGCATGTATGGGGTTCCGCTGCTTAAAATGGCGATGATCTCTGACTGCGTGGCCATTTTGGAAGTAAAAAAGATGACCGCAATAAAGACGAACAACGGAAATAGCAGACTCCATATATGGGGAATAAACCCAATATAATACTGGTCGAACAGTTGTCGCGACGTTAGTCCCGCTTTAACGAAATCGTCGGTCTTCTCACTTACATCGACCGCAACGGCCACCACGGTAAACAGCAGCATACAGAATAGAAAAGTGACCAGGAACTTCTTGAGTATGTACCAGTCCAACTTCTGCATGCACCAAAAATAGATTAAAAAAAACGGAGCACTTGTTAAAATCAATACCTAACAACGGTGCTGCAGCCGGGCTATCATCGTTGTCTTCCAGGCCGGAAAATCACCTGCCAAAATATGGGCACGAGCCTCGCGCATCAACCACTGATAAAAACAAAGATTGTGGATGCTGGCCAG